>NZ_BADY01000011.1:0-461 GCF_000241185.1 Pseudoalteromonas sp. BSi20495 | reverse complement strand
TCTCAAGGGATGCGAATAATACACCCTTTATTTTTCGAGTCAACACTTTGTTTTAAACTTTCTTTTGGAAGATTTAAAACCGAAGTTTTATTTAACTCTCTGAGTAGTTCGTGCCTCGCTATGCGTTGTCCGCTGCGCGTCGCCATACCCCATCTCAGTGGGGTCGCATTATAGGGAGATCCGAAAACAGATCAACCCTTTTTTGAAGAAAACTTGAAATAATATGCTGTTCGCTGAATATTCATGCCAAACACTACAAAACCTATGCTTAATTTACGTTTTAATTACTTTATTAAGTAATTTAATGTAAAAAGCCCAGTGAAAATCACTGGGCTTGTGCTAAATAATAATTGTTTCGTCCTGAAATGTGTTTACACATTTAGGATTTATTATGACCAAGTCAAATAATACACTGATCAAAGGAACACAACGAGATTATTCATTAGGCTTTAAATTACAAG
>NZ_BADY01000012.1:0-34880 GCF_000241185.1 Pseudoalteromonas sp. BSi20495 | reverse complement strand
CTTTTTTAATGTTTATTAATAAACTTTATTTAAGTGCTAACTGTAGCTCGCGATTGCGCTCAAGCTGGGCAATAAAGTTATCAGCAATAGGTTTAAACTTGGCAAGTTCTGAGCGAGGTAATGGCTCTGACTTAGGAAGTTTTACAGTTTTAGGGTTACGGTGAACGCCATTTACTAAAAATTCATAGTGTAAATGTGCACCAGTAACACGACCTGTAGAACCTACAGTACCAATTTTTTGGCCCTGTTTAACTTTTTGGCCCGTTTTAACTAGCTTCTTATTTAGGTGTAAGTACTTAGTTACATATTGCGTACCATGGCTAATAAATACGTAGTTACCGTTGTACTTGCTGTAACCCGCTTTAATTACTTTACCGTTACCAGATGCAACAACAGGTGTGCCAGTGCGTGCAGCAAAGTCGATACCACGGTGCGCTCTAACTTGCCCAGTAACAGGGTGTAAGCGGCGAGGATTAAAGCTCGAACTAATATACTTAAAGCTCACAGGTGCACGTAAAAATGCTTTTTTCATGCTACGCCCTTCAGGCGTATAAAAATTGCCGTCGGTATGGCGAATAGCTGCAAAGCGCTGACCTTGGTTTACAAATTCAGCTGCAATAATCTTACCGGTACCAATAAACTCGCCATCAACATAGTGAGACTCGTAAATTAAGCCAAATACATCGCCTTTACGAATGTCGTTTGCAAAATCAACATCCCAACCAAATATGTCAGCAAAGTTCATTATTTGGCGTTCGCTTAAACCAGCTGCAATTGCTGAAGTCCAAAAGTTGTTAGATATTTCGCCGCCAGCGGTTTTGGTTAGCGTTTCAATTTCTTTGCTATCAATAGCTGTATCGTAGTTACCTTCTTCATTTAAGGTAACAAATAAAGTATCTGTTTTTGAAATTACATAGCGCAGTTGAGCTAAGGAGCCATCTTCAGCTGTCGCAAAACTAAGTATTTCACCTGGGTGAATTTTAGTCAGTTTGCGAGTCTCTGCATTAGTGTTAATTAGTTTATGAAGCGTTTGAGCCGAAAAACCAGCACGCTTAAAGATAATTGCTAAATTGTCGCCATTTTTAACTTTATGATCGACAAAGTCGTATTCTGGTAACTTTTCTGCTGCTTGCTCTGAATTTAACTCAGTTAATTTTTCGTTGTTATCAACTTTAACTTGTAACTCATAGCGCTTACCAATCTCTAGTGCATTTACACTATTATCTTTAGATGCAGTTGCTTTTTCAGAAGGAAGAAAGAGCAAGCCGGCAATAGCAGAAACCAAACCTAGAATAAGCAATTTGTGTTTTTTGGGGAGGGTGTTAACCACGTGAACCATAACGTGCCTTTTTCTGCTGTCAAGATAATAAATACATAATATTGCAGGATATACCTAATAATGTGCGAATACTAGTGTTTTGTAGATTTAAACTAACGCTGAATTGCGCTAGAATCGAGGTTTGAAGACCTTTTTTAACTGCTTCGTTAACTCAGACTATACGTATTATGTTTAGTTGCATTAATCACTTAAAAAGTTATTTTAATTAGGTAAAATTTGTTATGTTAGTTACATATATAATCTTGGTTTAAACCTGTATTAAATCGAGATAACGCAACTAGCTAGTCGCCTCTTTCGTTGGCAGAATTTTGGAGTAATACACAGTGGATTTACAAACCGCTCTTGCAGAGATAAAACGCGGTGCAGAAGAAATATTAATTGAAGACGAATTAGTTGAAAAACTAAAGACGGGTAAAAAGCTAAAAATAAAAGCGGGTTTTGATCCAACAGCACCCGATTTGCATTTAGGGCACACTGTACTAATTAATAAAATGAAAACCTTTCAAGATCTTGGTCATGAGGTTATTTTCTTAATTGGTGATTTTACAGGCATGATTGGTGACCCAACAGGCAAAAATGTAACGCGTAAACCACTTACTCGTGAAGATGTACTGGCTAATGCTGAAACGTATAAAGAGCAAGTATTTAAAATACTTGATCCAGCAAAAACAACAGTTGCGTTTAACTCTACTTGGATGGAAAAGTTAGGCGCTGCAGGTATGATAAAACTTGCTGCTAATCAAACCGTTGCGCGTATGCTTGAGCGTGATGATTTTAAAAAACGTTACGGTAGCGGTCAGCCAATTGCGATTCATGAATTTTTATATCCACTTGTACAAGGTTGGGATTCGGTTGCACTAGAGTCTGACGTTGAACTGGGTGGTACTGATCAGCGCTTTAACTTGTTAATGGGCCGTGAGCTACAAAAAGTAGAGGGTCAAAAGCCGCAAACAGTATTAATGATGCCATTACTTGAAGGCACTGACGGCGTTCAAAAAATGTCTAAGTCGCTTGGTAACTACATTGGTATTACTGATGCGCCAAACGATATGTTTGGTAAAATAATGTCAATTAGTGATGTGCTAATGTGGCGTTATTACGATTTATTAAGCGCGCTTTCTATTGAGGAAATTGCAGCTCAAAAAGAACGTGTTGAGCAAGGTACTAACCCGCGCGATATTAAAATTGAGCTCGCAAAAGAGTTAATAGCGCGTTTTCATAGTGAAGAAGATGCACAAGCTGCTCATAATGATTTTATTCAACGCTTTCAGAAAAAAGCGCTGCCAGATGAAATCCCTGAGCTGACAGTAACAATTGCCGAAGATGCTATTTTAATTGCTAACTTGCTTAAAGAAGCAAACTTAGTCGTAAGTACATCAGAAGCAATGCGTATGATTAAGCAAGGTGCAGTTAAACTTAACGGTGAAGATAAAATCACCGATACCAAACTTGAAATAGCAAAAGGCACAACGGCTATTTACCAAGTAGGTAAACGTAAGTTTGCAAACATCACTGTAGCTTAAACACAGTTTAAAAACGTAAAAACCAGCCTCGGCTGGTTTTTTTGTGCTCGTATTTTGAGCTCTTTAAATCACTTTTAATATTTCTATGCTGACTATCACTAACAACCAAAATACACGTGCCTGATTCAGTCTATTAATTATTACGGGTACATCATTGGGTGTGGGTAATCTATCAGTACCAATACGCATTTTATTAAAGCGAGTTCCAAAATAAACAGCTGGTCCGCCTAGTTGTACCCCAATAGATGCAGAGCATGTACTGAGTAGCCAGCCCGTATTTGTTTGATAAAAGTGCCGGCCATAATGCTTTATATAATGCATGCTTTGTTTGCTGGCTTTGCTTGCAGCAATTGTTAATGCAAGCAGCCGTATTGGAATAAATTCGATTATAAACAAAAGTATTTTAAGCGGCTTTAAAAACGGGCTGTTAGGAGAGATATCTCCACGCCATGCTTGCAGTATTAAGGTAAGTAGTCGATAAGCAAGGGCGGCAATGGGGCCAAAAGCTAAAAATATAAATATAACTACGAAATAGTATCGAGCAGTGCGCAGTATTAAACTCTCTATTAATGCTTTGATAATACCAGCAGATGAAAGTCTGTTTACTTCACGGGCAAGCAGTGGTTTTAGTAATTCGCGTGCTGTCGATTTTTGATTTTGTTTAGTTAGTTTTGCAATACGCAGGGCTTTTTTATCAATACTTTTACTTTCGAGGCATAAATATAAAATAAGGCCTGCGAGAAGCTCAGGATAAAAGGCAAATTCAAGCAATAGCACGACAATAATGAGAATGACACTTAAAATAAGCGTGCTTGCGAGTGTTGCAGCTAAATATTGATAACTTTTAGGTTCTTTGCTTTTATATATACGCTTACCAATAGCACTAAAAACGGCATTTAACGCTGTATTGGGGTGATACCAACTAACAAGAGGAATAAAGCGCTCAGCAAAGAGCGCTATAATAAAGGCAATAAAGTCCAAATGGTTCTGAACAATATTGCTAAGCATTTAAAGGCTTACAGCCGTTAGTTTTTCTAAAAGTGCGACAACCATTTTAGATGAGTTGATTGAAGCTGTTTCTAAGTACTCTTCAAATGATTGCGGCGACTCTTTTCCGGCAATGTCAGACATAGAGCGAATAACAACAAACGGTGTATTAAGTGTAAAACATGTTTGTGCAATTGAAGCACCTTCCATTTCAACGGCAAGCATTGTAGGAAAATCGCTGCGTGCTTTATCAATGCGTACAGGGTCACACATAAATGTGTCGCCAGTACAAATTAAGCCCACTAATGTTTTAACATCACTAATTTTTGCGATTGTTTGCTCTGCTGCTTCAACCAATTTAGGGTGAGCTGCAAAGCCTGCTGGCATTTGTGGTACTTGGCCAATCTCATAACCAAAAGCAGTGACGTCTACATCATGGTGACGTACTTCTGACGAAATGACTACGTCGCCAACACTTAGCGATGGATCGAATCCACCGGCTGAGCCTGTGTTAATTACACAGTCAGGTTTAAAGTTATCGATAAGTAAGGTGGTTGCAATAGTTGATGCCACTTTACCAATACCAGATTGAACAAGTGTTACTGTGTTGCCAGCTAGTTCGCCAGTATAAAAAGTGAAACCTGCTTTAGTTAAAATTTGTGGATTTTGCATAGCTTCGCGTAAAATTTTAACTTCTGGCTCCATTGCGCCAATAATACCAACATTCATAATGTTTAATTCCTGAGTTTGAATGACTTGATTATACGTGAAGTTAGCCATAAAAAACAAAAAAGCGAGCAGTTTTCACGGCTCGCTTAAAATACTTTTAGAAACGTGTTTAGCTCAGAGTATTACTAAATTTCAGCTAAAGCTGTTGTTTGTGCCTTTGCTTGAGAAGGTGATAGTACTGCCGGTTTATGAACACGATTACGAATTGGGCGTTTTGCTTGAGAGGCGCCAGGTTTACCAATTTTATACATAATAGCATCGCGTACTTCAGAAGGGCGGTATCCCGACTTTACTTTCATTCGAATATGAGGAATACCTGCTGCTTCAAGTGCACCATTAACAAACCAATCACGCTGTGCTTTGTGGCCATCTTTATTTGCGTTATTAACTAAATCAACTGCGGCTACAATAGTCATTTTATCTTTATCGATTAATACAAAATCAAGTTGTTTATTTTTTGCTTTAGCAATTGCTGCACGTTTAGATTTAGGTGATAAGCCTTCTTTACAATCAATTACATCGACTAATTTTACGCGGCTTACAATTTTGTATTGATCGCCAACAGCACGTTCTAATAAACTTAAAAAGGCACTCTCTACTTGTGTAAATACGCTCTGCTTGCGAGTAAATGGATACGGATTCCCACCATCGTCACTAAATTTTGATACAACAACAGACGCACCCACAACTAATACTAAAATAGATAATAAAGCGAATTCCATACGGTAACCTCATAACAACAAATTGACACTGCATAACTAAAGCAATTAGTGTGCCTAAATAATGTGTATTAAGGTTTTATTGTTATCGCGTTTTTATGCTTTATTCAGTTTATGGTTAAGCTTGATAACCGTTAGTGAGCCCTTTAACTGCAATAGCAACTGCATCATGGGCATGGAGTGATTCATAATGGTTTATTTGTAGCCAATAATCTGCGTAATTATTATGTTCAAGTAATGCTTTTATTTTACGTGCAGCATCTTCGCAAAACATTAAGTTTTGACCATTCAAACGAGCAAACTCCTGTTCATCTTCGCGCTTAACTGCGGCTTGAACAGGTGTTTTTAGTTCCTCCTCAAGCATGTTTATTAAATTTACGACGTCAAATTCATCAGTTTTGCTATTAAGTTTTACTTTTACATTAGCAATAGAGCGTTGTGAGTGAGGGGTGGCAACAATACCTTGCGTTGTACCAAGCCACTCATGTACGTCTTTCTGGCTCAGTGTTTCTTGATTAAACTTCTCACTAAATGCATTTTGTATCAGCTGACGAGCAAGCGCCGCTGAACAGGGACAGGTTGAAGAATAAGTAACGTCGACTGTTAGCTCATAATGAATATTGTTATTTTCAAGTGTACTAGTGAGCGTAATTGGATAGCTTTTCCAACCTGTTTTACCACTTAGTAGTGATTTACGGCGTAATGGTAGTTCAAATTTAAATTCAATTTGTGCTTTATCGCTCAGGCCTTCGTGACTAGTAATAAATGTATCGAGTGCTTGCGCTATAGTTTGAGGGTTAACTTGCTGCTCAGTAGACAACATATCAAGGGCTAAAAATAGGCGCGACATATGAATGCCTTTAGCCTCTTCTTTGTGAAGGTTAACAAATGCACGGGCTTTAGCATTAACAGTAACAGGCGCTAAATCACGGGATTCGAAAATGAATGGCAGCTCAATTTCACCCATACCAACCCAGTCTAATTTACCTGTTTGTAAAGCGGGGGCGGTGTCAGCTATATCGGGCATATTAGTTTGCATGGTATGTTACTCGTTAATTGCAATGATAAGGCGTCGTATTTTACACGAAATAATCATCTCCTGAAATGAGGACTTTAATAGTGTTTACTTTCGAGCATGAATTTTTTCTGTTTTTGTCGCACAACATGAAAATAGCTAATAGAAAAATGCTAAAATCGGCAAAAATAGTATGTTTAGCAATTTTTACTGCCTTACTTATGTTTAAGCACACCGCTAAGAGATAAAATTACGTATGACCGATTATTCTTTGAGCCCTTGGGTTCGGGTACTTTCCAGCTTAATAACACGATTTGGTGAGTTTAAAACTGCCGCTATTTGTTATTCTTTATTATTAGCCGCATCTCTTATTTTATCGAGCATGTTTTATTATGTCGCAATAGGTGAATTTCACTTTGTTGATATTTTAGCCGTGGTTTTTTTTGCTGCTGTTGTGTCTCCGCTAATTATTAGTGTGCTACTCAATTCAATCCGTCAATTAGACGCCTCATATGCATATTTAGATAGCGCAACCAAACAAGAAAAATTACTAAATCAGACGCTTAAAGATAATATCAGCCGATTAAATATTGAAATTGATGAACGTAAAATGGCATTTCATGCTAAGCATCGCGCTATTGAAGAGTTACGCCGAGAAATAGCAGAACGTAAAAAAACACAGCAAGAGTTAGCACAACAAAGTATGTTGCAACGCTCTATTGTTGACTCATCACCTGATTTATTTTATTACCGCGATAACAATGGTGTGTTTGCTGGATGTAATAAAGTATTTGAAGAAGTAATGGGAAAGTCCAGCAGTGAGCTTATTGGTAAAACAGTTGAGCAAATATTTCCAAGTGATTTTCTATCTGAAGTTTTAAGAACCGATAAAGAAGTAGAGCAAAACCATCAACCCCTAACTATCGATGTTGGTTACGAAGTAAACGGTGAAACTCGTTGGTTTGAACTACGTAAACTTCCTTTTATTAATGATGAGGGCGATTACATAGGTTTACTTGGCTTTGGCCGTGACATCACCAGCCGAAAAGAAGCCGCGCAAGCACTTGAAACAGCATATAAAGATAAAGGGAAGTTTATTGCAACATTGAGTCATGAGTTACGTACTCCGCTAAATGGTATTGTTGGGTTAACTCGGATGTTACTTGATACGGATCTTAATAAACAGCAACGCAGTTGGTGTAATACAGTCTTCTCGAGTGCTGAAACATTAGGTAATATTTTTAACGATATTATAGATTTAGATAAAATAGATAGAGAACAACTCGATATAGCCACTAATTCAATTAATGTTTCTGACTTTATTAATGACGTTGTGAATTTTGCTGGGCTTATTGCTGAACAAAAAGAACTAAAGTTTAATATTGAGCGTCATGGTGTGCTTGACGTATATGCAGAGTTAGATCCGACCCGATTGCGCCAGGTTGTATGGAACTTAATTAATAACGCTGTTAAGTTTACTCAGCAAGGTGAAGTTAAGCTTGTTTGCCGTAGAGAAAATCGCTCTGAAGGCGCTTGGTTAGTCATGAAAATTTCAGATACAGGCCAAGGCATACCGCAAGAGCAACTCCCACGAATATTTGATATGTATTATAAAGCACCAGATATAAAAGGGACTAATGCAATTGGTTCAGGAATAGGACTTGCTGTTACGAAGGCCTTAGTGAGTGCTATGAATGGTATTATCACTGTCGATAGTGCCGAAGGGAAGGGCAGTTGTTTTACGGTTCAAATACCGTTAAGCCTCTGTATTGCTCCAACGGAACAAGGTTATGTTGGTCGAAGCCTGCATATTTTACTGGTAGAAGATGTGCCGCTCAATGCAGAGATTGCGACTAACTTATTAGAGCAGCGAGGACACGAAGTATTATGGGCCGAAACAGGTGAAGATGCTCTATCTTTTGTTGAAACTGAAGACGATTTAGATTTAATTTTACTTGATATGCAATTACCAGATATAAATGGTGACGAAGTAGCTAGGCAGATACGAGCAGATAGTTATTTTGATAAATTACCGATTGTTGCACTTACTGCTAACGTTCGAAGCGCAGAAGAAGAGCTTGCGGGAATATCAATACAAGGAGCACTTGCTAAACCTATTAATACAGTGAAACTTGATAAAATGCTTGCTGACCTATTTGATATTAAAAAAATAGAGAATAAAGCGCCTCAGTTAAAAGTAAGTGCAGAAGCACTTAAAGGCATTGATGCTCATTTACTTGATGTTGAGACAATAGAAGACTTTGTTAACTCAATGGGAGTGGTTGTATTTAAACGCAGTAGTCAGTTGTTTGAAAAGTTAAACCCACAATACCAACAAGAGTTACTTGCTTCATTAAATAGCGGTGATAGAGAAGAGTACAAATCGGTAGCGCACAAGCTTAAAGGAGCCGCTGGATCTGTTGGTTTAAATGATGTGCAACTTCATGCAAAAGTAATGGAATATGGCGCTATTGATGAAACTGATGAAGTTTTAAACGAATGGTTAGATATTCTAGCAGATAAAATAAATGAAGGACAACAAGCCCTTCATTTATTTTTACAGCAATTAGAGTAAATGTTCGTTCTAATTAGCTATCAATTTTACCAATAAAGCGATAACCCTCACCATGGATAGTGCTGATTAACTCTGATGTTGAGTTGTCGCTTTCAAAGTGTTTACGAATACGACGAATTGTAACATCAACAGTACGGTCGTTTGCACGAAGCTCACGGCCCGTCATGTGTTTAATTAATTGCTCACGGCTAAAAATGCGGCCAGGAGAATCAAGCATTAAACGCAGTGCTCTGTACTCACCTTTAGGTAAACGCTTAGCATCACCATTGGGAGATGTTAGGCAACGGCTGTTTTCATCAAGTTCCCAACCATTAAATGTAATAACACCATTTGTTTCTAGTGCTGATTCTTCACCACCTAGCGCTGTACGTGTAATTAGGTTACGCGCTCTAATTGTCAGTTCGCGTGGGTTAAACGGTTTAGTGATATAATCATCAGCACCAATTTCAAGCCCCAAGATACGATCAACATCGTTATCTCGACCCGTTAAGAAGATAAGGCCCACTTTGCGCTTTTGGCGTAATTCACGAGCTAATATAAGACCGTTTTTACCTGGAAGATTGATATCCATAACTACAAGATTAACGTCATCGTTATTTGTAAGCTTGTCATGCATGTCATCGCCATCAATGGCTTCAATAACTTTGTAACCTTCAGCTTCAAATAAACTAACGAGGTTTAGTCGAGTTACGTCTTCATCCTCTACGATTAGAATGACTGGCGTTTGCATTATTAATTAACCTTTTGGATTATTTACAAAAAAATCGGTATTACACATAAAACCGATTACTAGAGATTATAGGATTATATCCAATTGTTAACAAGAAAAAACAATGTGGATAAATTTTAAACAGTAGCGTATTCAAAGTTTACTAAAAAGGGCCGTGCAAAAACTACTGTTTAATAGATATATCTACGGATGTACTCATTTGAATAGTAAAGTCGAAGCCATTTTCTTTTAATAATCGATACATCCATCAATTATGTAAAAGTGCTTAAAATAATCAAACCAATTCAAAGCGAAATTATATCATCATCTAACCTTTCATCAATGTATGTGATATCACAAAGATGATAAAGTTCACAAATGACTTCGTATTAATTATTTAATATTACGTATTTTACCACATGCACTCTTTATGTGGTCATTAAGTAGTAATTCAAGGACTAAATTTTAAATTAATGTACTTTTTAGTTATATTCCATTAAGGAATTGTAATTATAAAGCGTGCACCCTGTTGTTCTTCTAGATCAAAGAGTATTCGCCCCCCAAGTGATTGCGTAACTAAATTATAAACTAGATGCATTCCAAGACCGCTTGCACCTTGCCCTCTTTTAGATGTAACAAAGGGGTCAAAAATTCTATGCTTAATACTGTTATCTACACCTTGGCCATTGTCACTATAAACGATAGTGAGTTGTTTCCCGATTAGCTCAATATCAAAGCGTATTTCGTTGTTTTCAGCATCTAAAAAACCATGAATTACAGAATTAAGTAATAGTTGTTGAAATATTTGCTGTAACGGTTCTGATTTACTCTGTATGGCTAAATCAGTAGGACAATTAATAGTAACGACAGGGTTTTTATCGGTAAGCTCTGATTGCATTGATGTTAGAACATCGCTGATAAGCTTATGGATGTTTAAATTGGTATTGTCACCATCATCTTGGATAACCGCAACTTTTTTAAAGTTAGAAATTAAATCAGCAGCGCGATTTAAGTTACGATAAATTAAATCAAGATTTTCTATACCTTCATCTATAAAGTTTTTTAATTGGTTAGACGTAAGTTTTTTATCATCAAAGCTTAGTTTTATATCAGCGAGTTTATCACGCAACAATGTAGAGCCGGTGATCCCAAGTCCAATCGGTGTATTAACCTCATGAGCAACGCCTGCAACCATTTGCCCAAGTGAGGCCATTTTTTCATTTTCTACAATTTGTGTTTGATACTGGTGCATACGCTCAAGTGTCGTTAAAAGATCTTGATTTGCTTCTCTAAGTGCAATAGTACGTCGATTTACTTTTTCTTCTAGATTCTGGTTTAATTGTTTTATTTCTTCTTTATCTTTTTCGTGTCGGGTAAGTTGCTTTTGAGTTCGGGCAAGCATGATATTTAAACTGTTAGAAAGCGCGGTAATTTCTTTTACATTGGTTGATGGCGCTCGTGCGTCGTAATTATGGTTCTTTGATACGTCTTGCAATAGTCTGTTTAAATGCTCAATTGGCTTTGCAATCCGTTTTTGTACTTTTATAGCAATAAAGTACACCACAATAAGTATTAGTAGCGTTAAAAATATATCGATTAGTATTTTTTGTTTTATATATACATCAAGGCTCTCAAGGCTTCCACGCATGTAAACGTAGCCAACTAATTTTTCATCATTTAAAATTGGGCGTATAAGTTCAATATATTCATTGTTGATACGTGGTGTTTCTAATTCGTCAATGCTATCTATTCTAAGTGGCACCGGAGGTGTTTTTTTTGCATTAAAACTGATAAAAAAAACTGGTTTTTGTGAGGTTTTTTCTATTGAATAAATATGGATGTTTTTAACAAGTGGGATTTTATCAAACGATTTAAGCCGTCTTTCTTCATTTTTTCTATTGTTTGTTATTACAGAGTTTCCTGCATCAAAAGCAACAATTTCAGAAAGAATAACCAGTTTGCTAATAATTAACTGCTTTTGTTCTTTAACACTTAAATAAGTTGAAATAGAAATAGATAACGACAAGCAAATAGCTGTTATAAGCATAATTAAGTTTATTAGCGCTTTGCGAATACTGCTTTGATGTACTTTTTTAGGCATTGTTTGATCGTCGCCTGAGTTAATTTAATTAGTTAAGGTTATAGTTTAGCAAAGACGCAGAAAAATGAAGGAAAAAACGAGGCTAATTCTTATATTTATTCGAAAGTTAGCGCGAGCACTTAACGTGCTCAATCAGTTAAATATTTAAATTAGCTACTATAAACAGCAAATTTATTATTTTTAAATACCGTTTGATAGTCTGCAAATTGAGACTCGAGAATAGGCGGGTACTTTAAAAAGCTGTTAGCAACAATATTCAGCTTGCCCACTTTCGTCAAATGTAATTTTGCGTTTGCAAGAAAAGTTTCAGCAACAGTGTAATCAGTTGCAATACCAGTATGAAATGGTGGGTTACTTACAATTAAATCAAATTTTCCGCTAATATTTTTCAGACCATCGCTTAATATAGCAATGCCTTTTATACCATTTAGCTTTAAAGTTTGTTCTGTTGCATATGTTGCTAAGGCGCTAACATCGCTACAGACAAACTCAAGGGCAGAGTTTTGCAGTCCTAAATAGGTTGCTATTAAACCTGCGCCGCAGCCAAAGTCGAGCACTTTACCTTGTTTTATCGTTGGTGCGTTTTCAAGTAGTATTTTTGTTCCTGCATCCAAACTGCCGTGGTTAAATACCCCAGGAACACTAATAGCTGTAAACTCAGTGTCGGCAACATTAACAACAAACTTTTTGTGATAGGTCGTAATATCAAAGTGTGGGTGTTTGGTTATTTCAGCAAATGAGTAAAGAACGCAGTGCTTAGCTGAATCAATCTTGTTACTAAACTCAGCTTTACCAGCTAATTGTTTTTCAATTGATTTAACACCACTTTTGTTTTCACCTACCACCAATAGCTCGGCATCATCAGTAATAGCAGAGCGGATATTATCAAGTGCCATAAGTAATTCTGGTTTTGATTTAGGGTAGTAAAGAATAACTAAATCGTAGTCGTTACCAGGTATTGTGTGACTTACATGAATATCAACATCTTTGGTGTTTTTAGCAAACTCTCCGTTAGCATGGTTGTAGCTAAATGCAGTTACTTTGCTTTGCGGGTTAAGTTCTTTAAGCTCTGTTAAAAAGCCATCTTGAACAAAGTTGACCACCAAGATAGATTTACCCGTTAGTGCCTCGCTATTTCGAAGTAACAGTAAACTTGGGTTGGTTAATACGCTCATAAATGGCTTTGCCTTACAGTATGTTTAGTTTATTAAAAGTGAGATTAAGTAATTAAAATTTAATTACTCAGTACGCTCAAACATTAAATCCCATACGCCATGGCCTAAACGATGGCCGCGTTGCTCAAACTTAGTAAGAGGGCGCAAATCTGGGCGTGGAACATAATCGTTTGTTTCAGATTGGTTTTTAAAACCAGGTGCTACTTTCATAACTTCAAGCATATGCTCTGCGTAGTTTTCCCAATCTGTAGCCATGTGAAAAACACCGCCCATTTTTAATTGAGTTCTTAATTTTTCAACAAACTCAGCTTGTACAATACGACGTTTATGATGACGTTTTTTATGCCAAGGATCAGGGAAAAATAATTGCAGTGTGGTTAAGCTTTCATTAGGTATGCAATCTGCAAGTACTTCAACTGCATCGTGTTCAAAAATACGTAAGTTGGTAATGCCTGCTTCATCGGCATCCATTAAACAAGCACCAACGCCTGGGCGGTGTACTTCAATACCGATAAAGTTTAGATGTGGGGCATTTGTTGCCATTTCGACAAGCGATTTACCCATACCAAAACCAATTTCTACGACTACATCGTTGTTGTTGCCAAAAACTTCGCTTAAATCAAGCATACCGTTTTTATGCTCTAGGCCCATTGTTGGCCAGCATTTTTCGATTGCAGCGGCTTGGCCTTTGGTTAATCGACCTTCGCGTTTTACAAAACTGCGAATGGTGCGGATGTATTTACCTTCTTGCTTAGCTTGCTCAAGGTTAGTGTTGCTTGATTCACTCATATTATTGGCCTGACAAAAAACAATGTGTTTAAAAATGGTTGCATATTATCCCTGACCGAGCCCGCAATCACAAGTATTAGCTGGTTTTACACCCCGTATAGCTTGATCTTTTTGTTAACTGCAATAGACTGAGCCGCCATTGGGCATCAGTAAAAGTTAAAAATGTTGGATTTAAATAAAGAACAGTCACACTTGTTTTCTAATCAAGTTGTTGATTGGTATCACCTTCATGGGCGTAAAACGCTTCCATGGCAGCTAGGTAAAACTCCTTATAAAGTGTGGGTGTCTGAAGTGATGCTGCAGCAAACCCAAGTTATTACTGTTATTCCGTATTTTGAGAAATTTATGGAGAGCTTTCCAGATATCATAGCTTTAGCCGATGCTGATGAAGATCAAGTATTACACCACTGGACTGGTTTGGGTTATTACGCACGTGCGCGTAACTTACATAAAACAGCCAAAATAGTACGTGACAAATACCAAGGTGAGTTTCCGAAAACACTCGATGAAGTAATGGATTTACCTGGAATAGGGCGCTCTACTGCCGGGGCTGTTTTATCATTGTCGCTTGGGCAGCATCACCCTATTTTAGATGGGAACGTTAAGCGAGTTTTAGCGCGCTATTTTATGATTGAAGGCTGGTATGGCGTTAAAAAAGTCGAGAACCAGCTTTGGCATTTATCAGAGCAGTTAACGCCTAAAGATAATGTTACCGAGTTTAATCAAGCTATGATGGATTTAGGGTCGAGTGTTTGCTCACGCAGTCGGTTTGATTGCGAGGCTTGCCCATTAAACTCGGGCTGTGGTGCTTTTAATGCAGGCAAGGTAAAAGAGTTCCCACATTCAAAACCTAAAAAAATAACGCCTAAAAAAAGCTGTCATCAGTTAATAATTAAGTGTAATGACAAAGTTTTAATGGAAAAACGACCTAATTCGGGAATTTGGGGGGGGTTATTTGGCTTTTTTGAATTTGCTGAGTACGCAGATCTAGAAGTATTTATGGCGCAGCAAGGGTTTAAGGCTCAGCTAAAACAGCTTGATCCATTTGCACATATATTTTCGCATTTTGAACTAACGATAAATCCACACGTACTGAATATAGAGGGTATTCCTGATGTTGTTAATGACAGACAGTTAATATGGTATCCATTAGATCAGTCGATAGAAGTTGGTTTGGCCGCACCGACTAAAAAGTTGGTTAAACAAATTGCACCAATAGGTTAAACTGTTTGCATTTATCGCTAAAGAGAATTAATTATGGCACGTACAGTATTTTGTCAAAAGTTACAAAAAGAAGCAGAAGGTCTTGGGTTTCAATTATACCCAGGTGAAATTGGCGAAAAGATTTTTAATAATATTTCCAAAGAAGCATTTGCTCAGTGGCAACATAAGCAAACAATGCTGATTAACGAAAAGCATTTAAATATGATGGATCCAGAACATCGTATATTTTTAGAAGAGCAGATGGTTGGCTTTTTGTTTGAAAATAAAGATGTAGAAATTGAAGGTTATAGACCTCCAGAAAAGTAATTTTACTTTAAATTAAAAAGGGCTGTCTAACAGCCCTTTTTAATTTTGTTAAACGATAGCTAAATTAGCTCATCGTCTTGTGCGGCAATTTTCACTTGTTCTTTTAAAAATTGAGCCGCTTTTGAATATTCAATCTCTAACTTATCTCTTAAATCAATTAGCTCATCACTTGTTAGTTCATCAGCCTTACATTTATCTTCAAATGACGTTGCTAAATCGGCCACCATTTGCGCACCGATTGTCTTTGATATTGACTTTAACTGGTGACAGCCTTCAATTATTTCATTTAAGTCACTTACCATAACACCCGAATTAATAGATTTAATTAAACTTTGGCTTTGTTCTAAATACATTTTGAAAAAACGCATTTGTTTAGCTTTATCACCGTTTACATATTTAGCAACGGCATCCATATCAACAGGTAAAGCGGTATTTTGATGAATAACAACATTTTTACCGTTGTTTTGTTTATCGCTCCAGCGTTTTAAAGTACTTTCTAATGCATTCAATTCAATGGGTTTAGTGATGAAATCATTAATACCTACTGCTAAACAGCGCTCTTTCTCACCTTTTAAAGCATTGGCCGTGACGGCTACAATATAAGGTTGGGCATCGATTGCTTCTAGTAACTCAGCTTCACCTCGGATTTTTTCAACCATGTCGTAGCCAGACATTTTAGGCATATGTAAATCAGTTAAAATAAGTGAGTAATTGCCTTTACGCCACATATTAAGGCCTTCTACGCCATCATTGGCAACTTCTACTCCGTAACCCAATATGTGTAACTGGTCGGTTAATACCTGTTGATTTAAGAGGTTATCTTCAACAAGTAGTATTAGTTTGTTAGCTTTGCGGGCTTGCTCAACATTTAAATAGTTGTTAAGCGTTTTAGTTTTCTTAATCTGTTTTGGTTGGTGCAGGCCAGCGGCAACAAGTATTGAAAGCATAAAGTTAGATTTACATAATGGAGCTGCATTAATATAAAAAATATTTTTATGATTTATGGCTGCTTCATCTAGTTTGCTCAGCACTACCACTTGTTGGTTATTATCTTCCAAAGAATAAAGCAAACGTCTTAAAAGTGCGTTAATTTTATCCATATTGTCGATACCGTCGACGACCCAAATTATATCCGGATCATATTGATGCTCTTCAATTTCCTGCTCATTATACACATTCGTTATTTTAGCACCCATAAATGATAAATAACGATACATTACTTTTTGACGCTCAAGGTGATTACTCACAACAACAATATGTTTAGCGTTTAATGCTCCTTTGTGATCATATTTTATTTTCCCCGAAGTGCTAAATGGGAGCTCAACAGTGAATTCACTACCAATGCCAATATGGCTGTTTACGTGTATGGTTCCAAGCATTAGCTCTGTTAAGCTTTTACAAATAGATAAGCCTAAACCGGTACCGCCATATTCTCTTGTGATTGAGTTTTCTGCTTGAATAAATGGATTGAATATTTCTCGCAATTGAGCTTGCGTCATCCCTTTACCGTTATCGGTTACACAAAAACGTAAAGTGAAGTGATCGGCTGTATTATGTGCAACTTCAACTGAAATTTTCACATGGCCCTGCGTTTTTTCATCCGTACTAGTAAATTTAATTGCATTACTACATAAGTTATAGAGTACTTGGCGTACTCTAATAGTATCACCTATAAGGTTTATCGGAATGTCTGGGGCAATAGATAGCTCTAAATCAAGCTCACGTTTTTTTGCCACGGAGGAGAGCACTCGAGCAACTTCTTCAATAGTATCAGTCACTGAAAATGGGATTGGGTCTATATTGAGTTTACCAGCTTCAATTTTTGAGAAATCTAAAATGTCGTCCAATATACTTAGTAGAGAAAATGCAGACTCACGAATAATGGTACTCAGACGATGCTGAGCGCCATCAAGCTCTGTTTGACGAAGTAAATCAATAGTACCTATAACACCATTCATCGGTGTTCTGATTTCGTGACTCATAGTCGCTAAAAAAGTTGTTTTAGTTTCACTTGCTCGTTCGGCCTTTAACGTTGCTTGTTCAAGGGCCAGTGTGCGGTTGTGCACTTCTGTTTCTAAGCTGTTTTGAAGCTTTTGTAGCTCTTTTTGGGCTGTGTCGTTATTTGTCATTGCCGTTTGTACTTTTTGCAGCAACAGATTAATATTTTGCGCAACAACATTTAAACCTATTTCAAGTTGTTCACTTACATTACTATCGTAATTACCGTTCTCAGCGATGGCTTGAAGCTCTTCGGTTAGCAAACCAGTGCTTGCACGTAAGCGATTGTTTATATAAGCATTAAACATTAATGCAAATATAAACAGTGCTATAATACTGGCAATAGCGATTAGATAGGTAACAACTTGGGAGTTCTGCATGGTAAGTAAAAGGTTGGATTGCTTTTGCTTAATTATAAGCTCTCCAATAGGTTGGTCGTTTAACATTAGTAAGTGATGTAAAACACCATCGTCAATTAGGTGCTCATTTAGTTTAATAGAAGCGATTGCTGGTTTGGTACTGCTATATACTAATTCTGTTTGTGAAGTGGAGTTAAAGCGATACAAAGTGTAATGAAAGTCATTATTTAATAATGAGGTTAAATCGAGTAACTGCCTTACTTTACCTTGGCCATACATAGTTAAAGCATCGACCAAAGGTAAATCAAGCCTAGTTGCGAGATCTGCAATATTTATAGACGGCTCTATTTTTTCAGAACGAGTTTGATTTTGTGAGTAAAGTGAATAGGCAACAATAGCAAGCGATGTCACTACTATATTAATGATTAAAAAAAGAGGTAGTAAGCCCTTTACCGGCGAAGAATATTTACTCTGCATTGATTGTTCCCGTTGGTATATTTTACTACGATAAGTCCTTATCGTATTTATCTGAGTAATCGTAACACCTAAAAAAAATAATTCACTACGTTTTTAGTCTGGTTTCAGTGTATTTATATGCTACATCAACTTTTGTTGTAGGAAAAATAAACATTATTAATAAAAAATGTACGGGGTTGGCTGAAAACCGTGCAAACGGTTATAAAGGATAAAAAAAAAGTTGACTTGTAAGGGCAAAACTCGTTTAATACGCCGCACGCCCAGATAGCTCAGTCGGTAGAGAAGAGTGGGAATTGAATTAAAAATCATTTAAGATTTTTAATTAGCACTGTTTAAGTGCCTCGATAGCTCAGTTGGTAGAGCAGAGGATTGAAAATCCTCGTGTCCCTGGTTCGATTCCGGGTCGAGGCACCATTTATTAAAGTAGTGGTGTTTAATCAACAGTTTAAACATTATTACGCGTGCCTTAGCACACAGTTTTGTGTGCCGACTTAGCTCAGCTGGTAGAGCAACTGACTTGTAATCAGTAGGTCAACCGTTCGACTCGGTTAGTCGGCACCATTTATAAAGCTAAAAGTTAAATAATTATTTTACTTTTAGTTAGCACAGTTTATGTGCCTCGATAGCTCAGTCGGTAGAGCAGAGGATTGAAAATCCTCGTGTCCGTGGTTCGATTCCGCGTCGAGGCACCATTTGCTTTAAGTTCTCAATCTTTAAAATTGAACGTGCCTTAGCACACAGTTTTGTGTGCCGACTTAGCTCAGCTGGTAGAGCAACTGACTTGTAATCAGTAGGTCAACCGTTCGACTCGGTTAGTCGGCACCATTTATTTTAGGTAACTTAAAACAACTAACTTGTAATCAGTAGTCTGTATAAGTTACCCGCTCGACTTTGTTAGTCGGCACCATTTATTTTAGGTAATTTAAAGCAACTAACTTGTAATCAGTAGTCTGTTCAAGTTACCCGCTCGACTTTGTTAGTCGGCACCATTTATTTAAAAGCCTCGCTTATAGCGAGGCTTTTTTGTTTTCAACTTGAGAATTTAAAATACCCATAATTAAGAGCAAAGCAACTGACTTGTAATCAGTAGTCTGTATAAGTTACCTGCTCGACTTTGTTAGTCGGCACATTTATTTAAAGCCCCGCTTATTGTGGGGCTTTTTTGTTTTTGTATAGTTAATCTCTTAAACACATTACAAAAAATTAATTTTTTATTATTAAAAACTGCTGATCATTTACTCATTTTTACCGTATAACTTGCAAATATGTTAGTTCATCGCTAGCTATGTAATGTTATGTAAAGTAGGTTGAGCAAAATTTGCCAAAGTGCTTGAATTAACCTCATAAATAGCAGTAATTTAGGTTTAATTATGATTTGGCAATGCAAGCCAACCCTATTGGCAATTAGTGTGATGCTGCTTAGCGGCTGTGCGAGTGATTTAAACTCGTCGCAGCGCATGCAAGCGCCTAATAATATGCCTCAGCAATGGCAGCAAGAAGCATCAAGCTCAGTATTAAAAGTACAAGAGCAATGGCTTACGCAATTACAAAACCCTACGCTTAACAAATTTGTACAACAAGCACTTAAAAACAACCAACAGCTTTTGCAAACGAGTTATGATGTTGAAATTCAAAAGCAGCAACTTATAGTCTCGGGCGCTGCACTTTGGCCAAGCCTCGATTTATCAACACGTACAAGCCGTAGTAAAAACAACCGCCCTGTAAGTTACGACAACGCAAGTTCAGTTAGTTTAAATTTAACTTACGAGGTTGATTTATGGGGTAAGCTTTCTGACGCTAAGCGCGAAGCTAATCTTAACTATTTAGCGCAACAGGCACGATTTGAGCAAGCTAAACAGCAACTCGTTGCTGATGTAGTAACAGGCTGGTTCGATGTTGTTACGGCGCAGCAATTACTGGATTTATTTAAGCGTCGTGAAGCCAATGCACAACAAAATCTAGATATTATTGAGTCTGGCTATCGCCAAGGTATAAACGAAGCGCTCGATGTGTATTTAGCGCGTAATGAGCTTAATAATGAACGCTCTCGCATTGCCACTCAAACAGCGAGTTTATCGGCATCAGCACGTGTACTTGAGCGTTTACTTGGTGAATACCCAAAAGGCGCTATTACTGCTAGTAGTGACTTACCTGTTATTAATACCGATATTCCTCTAGGATTACCTTCTGAGCTTATAACGCGAAAACCTACTCTACGTGCAAGTTGGTATGAGCTTTTAGCAGCCGATGCATCATTGGCATATGCGCATAAACAACGCTTTCCAAGTTTAGATTTAACAGCTTCATTAAGTGATAGTACAGACCGAGTAAGCGACTTGTTTTCTCCATCAAGCCTTGCATGGTCTTTATTAGGTAGTATTTCAGCGCCACTTTTTGAAGGAGGGCGCTTAAAAGCCAACGAAGAAATAGCGCGTCTTAATACTCAAAAGCAAGAGCAGCTTTATTTACAAACGCTTTATGACGCGTTTGGCGATGTTGAAAATGCAATTTCGCAGCAGCAGTCCCTCAAAGCTCAATATACAAGCACATTAGAGGCACAAGAAAACGCACTTGCTGCAGAGCAATTGTCGTTTGAGCAGTATCAAAGTGGCTTGGTAACTTACACGACTGTGCTTGATGCCCAAGACCGTTCTTTTGACGCGCAAAGCTCCTTAATCGATATTAAAAACCAATTAATAGCCAATAGAATTAACTTACACATTGCCCTTGGTGGTGATTTTGCAAAGCCCTCAAGTGAACTAAAGAGCAATAACGATGAAAACTAAAACAGCAAAAATTATTATTCCAGCGGTGGTTATAGTTGCCACTATTTTAATTGTTATGTTTATTAAAAATAACACGCCTGAGGCTAAACGCTTTGGGACACCTCCTAAGGCATCAATAAGTGTGGCTGCGCTTGAGCTAAAACCACAAAATTATCAAGTGATGATAGACAGCTACGGTACTGTAAAACCACGTACACAAAGCTTGTTAGTGGCTCAGGCATCTGGGCAAATAATTGAAGTAAGTGATGACTTTAGAGAAGGCGGTTTTTTTGAAAAAGGCGATGTACTTTTAAAACTAGACGACAGAGATCATCAGGCTGAAGTTAAATCTGCTCAAGCCAATTTATTAACCGCAGAGCAAGGTTTGCTAGAAGAGAAGGCGCGTGGGCAACAAGCTATTACCGATTGGAAGCGCCTTGGCGGCTCAAATCAGGCAAGCAGCTTAGTACTACGTGAGCCACAACTAGCAGCCGCTGAAGCTGAGGTTTTGTCGGCGCAAGCAGCACTTGAAAAAGCGATGCTTGATTTAGAGCGCACTAAAGTAACGGCGCCATATGCGGGGCGTATACTTAGCCGTAGTGTTGATTTAGGGCAAGTTGTTACTAACAACACACAGCTAGCCACCATTTACGCAATCGATAGCGTTGAGATTCGCCTACCAATTAAAAATAAAGATCTCCCATTTGTAAATTTACCAGAGCAGTATCGCGATGGTGCTAAAAACCAAGCGGGTTCAATTGTTAAATTTACTTCTGACTTAGTAGGTGAGCAAACGTGGCAAGGTCAATTAGCACGCACAGAAGGTGCTATAGATGAAGGCGCACAGCAGCTTTATGTCGTTGCTAAAATTAATGACCCGTATAAAGCAACAGCAAATAACCAGTACCCAATAAAAATTGGGCAGTATATAAAAGCGCAAATTACCGGCAGAACAGTATCTAACGCACTTATAATCCCTAACAGTACAATTTATCAAGGAACGTACGTTTACATTGTTGAAGGTGGCGTACTTAAGCGCAAAGACATCACACTAGCTTGGCAAAATGCGACTCAGGCGATGATAAAAACCGGTTTAAACGCAAATGATAAGCTTGTTATTACTCCACTTGGTCAAGTAAGTTCAGGAACTCAAGTAAGTATTTTAGGTGAACAAAGTGCAGATCAACCTAAAAGCCGTGGAGCGAATGGGCAAGGTAAAGGAAAGCGCCCTACAGCTGAGCAACTTGAACAAAAAGCAAAAGAGCTTGGTATTAGTGTTGAAGAGTTAAAAAAACGCCGTCCAGCAAAGCAAGGAGATAAGCCATGATAGCTTGGTTTGCCAAAAACCATGTTGCAGCTAACTTATTGCTAGTAACGTTGCTGCTGTCGGGGCTTTTTAGTTTATCGACTAAAATACCGCTTGAAGTATTCCCTTCATTCGAAACCGACATGATAAGCGTGAACGTAAGTTTGCGTGGCTCAACACCAGAGGATGTAGAGCAAGGCGTAACAATTCGTATAGAAGAAGCCGTACAAGATTTAGAAGGTATTAAGCAAATATTTAGCCGCTCTTCTGAAGGTTCTGGCTCTGTAACAATAGAAGTTGAAACGGGCTACGACCCGCGTGAGCTTTTAGCCGATATTAAAAGTCGTGTAGATGCAATTAACACCTTTCCAGCCGATGCTGAAAAGCCAATAGTCGCGCTTGCGGAGCGAATTCGCGAAGTTATCGCGGTTACTGTATCGAGTGATTACGGCGAAAAAGAAACCCGTGAATATGCAGAAACAGTACGCGATCAAATTCTACGCTTACCAAATGTGACGCAAGTAGAGCTAAGTGGTGTTCGTGATTACGAAATTGCCATTGAAGTAAGCCAAGACGTTCTTCGCCAGTACGATTTAAGTTTGGCACAAATATCGAGTGCCATTGCTAATTCAAGCTCTGATATTTCTGCTGGTAACTTAAAAACTGAAGGTGGGGACGTACTTATAAGCTCTAAAGGGCAAGCATATCGTAAAGATGAATTTGCCAATATTGTTGTTAAAAACCAAGCTGACGGCACGATTATTCGTTTAGGCGATATTGCAATAATTAAAGACGATTTTGAAGAAACCCCAGTACGTACTCGCTTTAATGGTAAGCAGGCTGCATTTATCGACGTATATCGAATTGGTCCGCAAAGTGCGATTACTGTTGCTGACGAAGTTAAAAATTACATAAAAGAGCAACAAAGCTCCCTTCCACAAGGATTTGAACTAAGTTACTGGGATGATGATTCGGAGCTGGTTAAAAGTCGAATTGCCACACTAACGACCAATGCCCTACAAGGCGGTATTTTAGTACTGGCTTTACTTACTTTGTTTTTACGCCCTGCAATTGCATTTTGGGTATTTATTGGTATTCCGGTTTCGTTTATGGGCGCGTTTATAGCGATGCCTATTTTTGGCGTAACCCTTAATATTATGAGCTTATTTGGCTTTATATTGGTACTGGGGATTGTTGTTGATGACGCCATAGTTACCGGTGAAAACGTCTACACCCATTTAAAAACAGCTACGTCGGGCGAGCAGGCCGCAATTTTAGGTACTCAAGAAGTAGCAACACCAGTAACATTTGGTGTGTTGACTACCGTCGCTGCCTTTTTACCTTTGGCCTTTATTGAAGGGGCGCGTGGTGCCTTGTTTGCACAAATACCGGTAGTGGTTATTCCGGTATTATTGTTTTCATTGATTGAATCTAAATTTGTACTACCAGCACATTTAAAATATATAAAACTACGCCACGAAAAAGGCGAACCTTCAAAGTTTGATGTTATTCAACAGCGTTTTGCAGATGGATTTGAAAACGCGATTTTAAAATACTATCAACCCACTTTAAATTTAGCACTGCGCCATAAATTGGCTTCGGTAAGCTTGTTTATTGGTGTATTTGTTATAATTTTAACCATGATCACTAGCGGTTGGACTAAGTTTGTATTTTTCCCGCGTATACCAAGCGAAACAGTCCGCGTTAACTTAACACTACCAACAGGTACGCCGTTTGAAGTCACTAATAAATACGTAATTGATATGTCGCAAAAAGCGCAGCAATTACAAGAAAAATACCGCGACCCAGATACAGGTGAAAGCGTTATTTTAAATATATTAGCCACAACAGGCGGGCGTGGTGGTGTATCTAATTCAGGCTCTGTACGCTTTGAAATAACACCGGCTGAAAAGCGTGAATCAGACATAGGATCACGAGAACTTGCCAGCGAATGGCGCGATTTAATTGGTGTCATACCAGGCGCCGAAAGTTTAACGTTTAGAGCCGAAATTGGCCGAAGTTCAGACCCCATTGATGTTCAGCTTAGCGGCACTTCGTTGACTATTTTACAAGACGTGGCTGATCACATTAAAACCCGTTTATCGACCTATCCAACGGTATTTGATATTGCCGATAGTATGTCTGATGGTAAAGAAGAGTTACAAATAGAGCTTACGCAGCAAGGCTTAGCGCTGGGTTTAAATAGAGTTAATGTTGCAGGGCAAGTGCGTAACTCGTTCTTTGGCTCGCAAGTACAGCGTATTCAGCGCGGACGTGATGATGTTCGTGTAATGGTACGCTTGCCTATTGAAGAGCGTCGCTCTGTAGCCGATTTACAAAATATACTTATAAATACACCAGCTGGTGGCTCGGTGCCGTTATCGCATGTTGCAACTCTTACCGCAGGGCAGAGCCCGTCAACTATTAACCGAATAGACCGTTACCGCACATTAAACGTAACAGCCGATATCGAAAAAAATAATACCAACATGACCATACTGCAGGCTGACCTAACGGAGTATTTAGATGGGTTAATGCAGCAATATCCTGGAGTAGATTACAAACTAGAAGGTGAGGCTAAAGAGCAGCGAGAGTCGTTTGGGTCATTGGCTTGGGCACTTGTGTTTGTATTTTTCATAATTTATGCGCTATTAGCAATACCGCTTAAATCTTACTTACAACCAATTATAGTAATGAGTGTAATTCCATTTGGCATGATAGGTGCTGTAGTAGGGCATTGGATCATGGGAATGGACTTAACTATTATGAGTTTACTCGGTATGCTTGCGCTAACCGGGGTGGTGGTAAATGACTCCCTCGTACTCGTTGATTTTATTAATAAAAAGCGCAGTGAAGGTGGTAAAGTTCTCGATGCTATAAAAATTGCAGGTGCATCACGTTTTCGCCCTGTAATGCTAACTAGTTTAACGACCTTTATTGGCTTAATGCCATTACTGTTTGAAAAAGCGACTCAGGCACAGTTTTTAATACCAATGGCGGTGAGCTTAGGGTTTGGGATTATTTTTGCTACCTTTATTACTTTATTGTTAGTACCAATAAACTACATGCTAATGGAGCGTTTTCAAGGTTGGTTTAAATAACTTCACTCTTAAATACGTGATTATTAAAGCTGTAGGTAAGTAATTACCTGCGGCTTTTTTTATAAGCTAAAAAGTAATATTAGACAATTGAAGATAAGTGAATAAAAAATTTAGATAAATATAAGAGTAAACAGGAAGGTTAATTTTTTTGATAAAGCCTTTTAAAGGCGAGGGTTTGCAAAAAAGGTGTTCCCCAAGATACGGTACTCGGTTTCAGTCCTGAAACCAGAAGGTTTCAGGGCGGGAATCTGCGGTTTACCGTAGGCTTCTCGGTACATGCCGAGCCTGCACAATAGTAGACGAACAGAAACCCTGGTATAAAATTTATCGGCTCAGGGACTTAACTAAGCTCCGGTACCCCAGGGAACAATTTAAGTATATAAGACATAATCCAATCCTTAAACCCCAAACGTAAAAAATTAAACTGTTCGCTTAGTTTTTCCGCATCTTTAACCCGTCATTTACTTAATCGCATGGTTTTTGAGCTTGATCATACAATTAATTGGAGTTGCTTTTTATCGAGTGGTAGCATTGCCTTAACTTGCAAAGCGAAGATTCGATTATGAACGATTTACCCGATTACGAAAAAGCTCAACTGCTTTTAGAAAAAAACGAAATATTTGTATCACCTGCCGAAGCGCATGGTGTAATTAGTGGTTTACTTGCGTGTGGTTTAACCATTGACGACAAAGAATACTTAGGCCTTTTAAGCGATGTGTTTAACGATGGTGAATCGTTTAGTAACGATTTAAAGCAGTTTTTTGGCACTATTTATAAGCAAGTAGTCGCGAGCTTTAATGATGATGAATTTCAGTTTGATTTATTTTTACCAAGCGACGACGAAACACTCATCGATCAGGCTAATGGCCTCGTATCATGGGTAGCAGGTTTTATGCTTGGTTTTGGCTTAAAGCAAAAAGATTACGGTAAACTATCGAGCGATGTTAAAGAAGTTATTACTGATTTTAGCGAAATCACTCGCCTAGATACCACTTTTGAAGAAACCGAAGAAGACAGCCAAGCGCTGCACGAAGTGATTGAATATGTGCGCGTATCAGCACTACTTTGTTTTGCAGAGCTTGGTAAAGAGCAAAACACGCAAAGTACTAAAAAAACACTTCATTAGTTTAAAAAGTTAAACGGGTTGGTTAATAATGGTTGAAGTACAAAAGTCAGAATTTAAAGCACGCCGCGAGCGTTTACTTGCGCAAATGGATAAAAATAGCGTTGCTATTATTCCTGCTGCGAGCGAAGTTACGCGCAGCCGCGATACCGAATATGCATTTAGACAAGATAGCGACTTTTTTTACTTAACTGGCTTTAACGAACCCGACGCTGTACTTGTACTATGTAACAACAGCGATGCACCCAGTACTTTATTTTGCCTAGATAAAGACAAGCTTGCAGAAATTTGGCATGGCCGCAGAGTTGGCTTTGATAAAGCTAAAAGTGACTACTTGTTTGATGAAGCTTACCCGCTAAGTGAATTAAACGATAAGCTACTCGATATACTAAATGAAAAAGATGCGATTTATTTTGCACAAGGTGCTTATCCTTCATTTGATACTAAAGTGTTTTCGTTACTAGGTACACTTCGAAGTGGCTCACGAAAAGGCCTTAAAGCACCGAGTACTTTAAAAGAAATACGCGGCCTTATTCATGAAATGCGTTTGTTTAAATCGCCAAGCGAGATAGATGTTATGCGAGAAGGCTGTGAAATTAGTGCGCGAGGGCACATGCGCGCTATGCGTTTTTCACACCCCGGAGCTACTGAATTTCAGCTAGAGGCTGAGCTACATCATCATTATGCCATGAATGGTGCGCCGCACCCGGCGTACGGCACAATTGTTGGTAGTGGCGACAACGCCAATATTTTACATTACACGCAAAATAGCGACGTATTAAAAAATGGCGACCTGGTACTTATAGACTCCGGTTGCGAGCTACAAGGATACGCCGCCGATATTACCCGTACTTTTCCAGTAAATGGACAATTTAGCGAAGAGCAAGCCGCGCTTTATAATATTGTTCTTAAAGCGCAAGAAGTTGCTTTTGAAGAGGTTAAACCCGGCGGGTTTATGTCGCATGCTAATAAACTAGCAATGGAAGTAATGACCCAAGGTTTACTTGATTTAGGTATTTTAACCGGCGACTTTGATGAGCTAATGGCAAAAGGGGTATGTAAAGAATATTACATGCACGGGCTTGGGCATTGGCTTGGTTTAGATGTACATGATGTTGGCGATTACAAAGTAAATAACGTTGAGCGTGCATTTGAGCCCGGTATGGTACTCACTATAGAGCCTGGGCTTTATATAAGCGAAGACTCAAGCGCACCGCAAAAATACAAAGGCATTGGTATTCGTATCGAAGATAACTTGCTAGTTACCGAAACCGGCCATGAAAACTTGACCCTAAGCGTACCTAAAAAAATTAGCGATATAGAAGCACTTATGCAAAGTGCTAAAAACGTATAAAGCTCGGAGAGTAAAGTGGCTAAGCAGTTTGATGTAGTTATTATTGGCGGTGGTTTAGCAGGAGCAAGCTGCGCATTAAGTGTGGCTAAAACTAATCCCGCGTTAAATATTGCCGTTGTAGAAGCTAATCAAGTGACCGGCGACTACCACCCAAGCTTTGACGACAGAAGTATTGCACTTGCTCAGCAATCGGTAGAGTATTTACAAAGCCTCAATTTATTTGAGCAAAATGCCCCTTACACCGCAGCAATCAAAAAAGTGAGCGTGTCTGATAGAGGCCACTTTGGCAAAGCGCACATTAATTGCGACGAATTTGCTAAGCCCTCACTTGGTTACGTAGTAGAAGTTAACCCTTTTGGCCGAGCGCTCCACCTGCGTTTAACGCAGTCAAATATTACGCTTTTGTGCCCCGATAGCGTAACTGCCATTGAGCAAACTCTGCATAGCAATACACTCACCCTACAAAGCGGCGAGCAATTAAACGCAGCGCTATTGGTTATTGCTGATGGCGCACAATCACCAACACGTAGTTTACTTGGGCTTGGTTTTAATACCCAGCCTTATGAACAAGGCGCTATTATTGCTAATGTAGAAGTGGCTGGTGGGCATAATAATCATGCCTTTGAGCGCTTTACACAAAACGGGCCTATGGCGTTATTACCCATGAGCAATAACCGTTATTCGTTAGTATGGTGTATGCGTCAAGATCAAGTCGAACAGCACATGGCACTTAATGAACAAGACTTTATAAGTGCACTGCAAAGCGCGTTTGGTTATCGCGGTGGGCAATTTACTAAAGTAGGCATGCGCACGAGTTACCCGCTCGTTTACGGGCAAGTTGAGTCTTTAATTGCGCACCGTACAGTGGTTATTGGTAATGCTGCACATGCTATTCATCCTATTGCAGGGCAAGGTTTTAATTTAGGCCTTCGCGACGTGCAAGTCCTTAGTAATTTAATAGCAAACAGCCGACACGATTTAGGCAGCTATGCGTTTACACGTGAATATTCAAAAAAGCGCTGTGATGATATAAAAACCGTAATGAGTTTAACCGATGCACTTGTTAGGCTTTTTTCAAGCTCATCGCGAGTGCTCGCATTGGGGCGCAGTATTGGGTTGTTTTCGATGGATTTATTTCCCGCATTAAAAGCGCCATTAGCCAAACAGTTAATGGGGCAAGTTAAACAAGGTAGGCGTTTATGAAGCAAGCACAGGTTTGTATTGTAGGTGGTGGCTGCGTAGGGTTGACACTGGCACTTGGATTGGCAAAAGCCGATATAAGCGTAGTTGTACTCGACGGAGCACCAACACAAGCGTTGCCAACTGACGAATATGGTTTGCGCGTAAGTGCGCTAAGCATTGCAAGTCAAACCTTGCTTGAACAATTAAACGTATGGCCCGAAATTATCGCACAGCGAGCGTGCGCTTATACGCATATGGATGTACGTGATGCCGACAGTTTTGGCAAAATAGCGTTTAATAACGAACAACTTGAGCTTGAACATTTAGGCCATATTGTTGAAAACGACATTATCCGCTACGCGCTTATAAAAGAGCTAGAGCAACAACCAAGCGCCACGCTAATGTTCGATACGCAGTATCAGCAAATACATCAAAGCGAATCAGATGTATTTATAACGCTTAAAAGCGGCGAGCCAATTATTGCAAAACTGCTGGTGGCCGCTGATGGGGCAAACTCAGCTATTCGCAAACAATTTAATATGGCGCTTAGCTTTAAAGATTACGACCACCATGCGCTAGTTGCGACTGTTAAAACTAAAGAGCCGCACGCAAATACCGCACGCCAAGTGTTTTTACCAACCGGGCCACTGGCATTTTTACCTCTGAGCGATGCAAATACGCATTCAATAGTATGGTCTACAAGCCCAAACCACTGCGATGAGCTGCTTGCAATGGACGATTGTGCCTTTAATAAAGCCGTTATGGCTGCAATAGATGGTCAATGCGGTTTGTGTGAAGTGCAAAGTAAGCGCGTGGCTTTCCCACTTAAAATGCGCTACGCCCAGCAATGGGTTTCAGGCAAAGTGGTACTCATTGGCGATGCTGCACATACAATCCATCCACTTGCAGGGCTTGGTATGAACCTAGGCCTAAAAGACGCCGCTTATTTAATTGAGCTTTTAACAAGTAATAATAAAGAATTTGCAAGCACGCGCACACTTCGCGATTACGAACGTACCCGTAAGCTCGACGCACAAAAACACATAGCCATGATGCAAGGGCTAAAAGAGTTATTTGAAGGGGCTAATCCGTTTAAAAAGCTTATTCGCGGAGTAGGGTTGTCGCTAGTTGATAACCTAGGGCCAATAAAACACTTGTTCGCCAAAGAAGCGATAGGAAAGTAAAAACATCAGCAATAAGTTTTGTAAAGAACGATGCTTAATTTAAGAGCGCCTTTTTTAATGTTTATATTGAGTTAAATTAAGTGCTTCTTATTTTTTGAAATTTATCCAAACTAAATACTTGAATTCAAGACGATTAATTACCAAACCTCGAATATTATAAGCGCCAAGTTAAACATACCGCTGAAAATTTAACCTCAAAAAATAAACATGCCTTATACCAATCCGCAATAATACTTAATCAATTTGAGGGATTAAATCTGACACTAACTGTGTTAAAATTTTTGATATAGAACAACTAATTTGCCTTATAATCGACAAGGTTTTCTTGCCCCAAAATAGACCACTTAATTAATCGAGTTGGTATTATTGATAACTATAAAAATAATGAACTGCGCTTAGAGTTAACTTAAAAAGCAAAAAAGAGGATTTAATGGCAAATTTAATAGAACTAACAACTAAAAATAACACCGCTATACTCACCATGAATACCGCTGAAAACCGTCATAATCCAGCGTTTTTGGCTGAGTTTAATTTACACCTAGACCACATTGAAGCAGATCAAAATATTAAGTCAGTTATTTTAACGTCTTCAAGTGATAAAAATTGGTCATTGGGTATCGACCTTCAATGGATGTCTAATCCAAGTATTTTACCAGCAGCAATTTCTGACTTTATGGTGCAAATAGGCGATTTATTTAAACGCATCGTTACTTTTCCTATGCCTATTATTGCTGCGTTAAACGGGCATACCTATGGTAATGGTGCTGTACTTGCGTGTGCGTGCGACTTTAGGTTTATGAAATCAGACAAAGGCTTTTTTTGTTTTCCTGAAGTGGATGTAATGGTGCCGTTTGTTCCGTCGATGTTTCCTATAATTAATAAAGCAATTTCGCAAACATTCTTTAATCGTCTAGCTATGTCAGGAGAGCGGGTTGGTGCAGAGCAGCTGCTAGAGAACAAAGTAGTTGAAGCTGTGTTTACAAATAATGACGAACTACAAGCGGGTGCACTTGAGTTTGCCCAGCAGTTTAATAAAAACCGTTGGATTTACGCTCAAAATAAAACACAAATGAATAAGCAGATTTTACTTACGATGAAAGAAGAAGACCCAAGCTTTATTGATAATATAAGTAAACTGCTGTGGAAAAACCTACAAAAAAATAAATAACCTGAACTCTGGTTAAGAGATTTACTAACGTATTGAATCATGGTGATATTTAAATTTATTTTCTCTAGCCAGAGATTTTTAGTGAAAACAAGGCGAATTTACGCGTCAATAGCTGGCCTATTGCAAGTATATTCAACGCTGTTAGCGCTGAAAATAGCTGCTCGAGATAGATTTATTATCCAGAGCTCAGGTTATAATAGCGCGAAGTGTTTTAGCATTGTTACTAGATGACTAAATGCTTTGCAGTTAAGGGATCGTTAAGTCCCATTGCGCTAGATTTTTAAACTATACAGTAAGGTAAAAGTGCTTTCTTAAAAGTTTAATAGCTTTTACCTGTCTCATTATAACTATATGGGTTAAAATACCTACATAACCAACTAACAAGATAGTGAATGTCAAACCAAGATCCAAATCTCAGTCGAGAACAAGAAAAGTACGAAAACCCAGTCCCTAGTCGTGAGTTTATACTTACTCACCTTCAAGAGCGTTCAAAGCCTGCTAACTACGCGCAATTATGTGAAGAACTAGCAGTAAACGATGACGAACGCCAAATAGCATTTAAACGCCGCCTTCGCGCTATGGAGCGTGACGGACAGCTGTATTTCAATAAATTTAAATGCTACGCCCTAATTGACGAAGCCGGTTTAACCAAAGGCAAAGTAATAGGCCACAGAGACGGTTTCGGCTTTTTAGAAGTTGAAGGCGAGAGTAAAGATTGGTTTATTGCTAAGCACCAAATGAATATGGTGTTACATGGCGACATTGTACTAGCTAAAGGCACTAAACGTGGTTCTGGCTCAAAATGCGATGCACGTATTATAAAAGTGCTTACTAACGAGCGCGCGCCAATTGTTGGCCGTTACTTTGTTGAGCACGGTGTTGCTGTTGTAGTCGCTGAAGATCCGCGCATAACGCAAGATATAATGATTTTACCAGGCAACGAAAACGGTGCCCGCCATAACCAAATGGTGCAGGTTAAAATTACGCAAAATCCAAGCCGTAACATGAACGCGGTAGGTAAAGTTATAGATGTACTTGGTGAGCATTTAGCCCCAGGTATGGAAATTGAAGTTGCACTGCGCAATCACGATATTCCACATGTATGGCCAGAAGAAGTTGAAGCACAAGTTGCTCACCTAGGTGAATTTGTTGAAGAAGCTGACAAACAAGGTCGCGTAGATTTACGTGATTTACCACTTGTCACTATTGATGGCGAAGATGCACGCGACTTTGATGACGCCGTATACTGTGAACCTAAAAAATCAGGTGGCTGGCGCTTATGGGTTGCCATTGCCGATGTATCGCATTACGTAGGAATGAACACGCCGCTTAACAAAGAAGCAATTTTGCGTGGTAACTCAGTGTATTTTCCTGAGCAAGTAATTCCGATGCTACCAAAAGTGCTTTCTAACGGATTATGTTCGCTTAATCCAAAAGTAGATCGCTTATGTATGGTTGCCGAAATGACCGTATCGAGCGCGGGTAAACTTTCGGGTTATAAGTTTTACGAAGCCGTGATGAACTCGCATGCACGTTTAACTTACACCAAAGTAAATGCCATTTTACAAAACGACGAAAAACTACGCGAAGAATACTCAGCCGTTGTGCCACATTTAACTGATTTACAGCAAATGTACATGGCACTTAAAGCAGCACGCCAAGACCGTGGTGCCATTGAGTTTGAAACCCTAGAAACACGTTTTGTATTTAACGCTCAACGTAAAATAGAATCAATAGTGCCTGTTATTCGTAACGACGCGCACAAACTCATTGAAGAATGTATGATTTTAGCCAACGTATCGGCGGCTAAAATTCTTGAAAAGCACGAAGCGAGTGCGCTTTATCGTGTGCATGACGAACCAGACCAAGAAAAACTAGGTAACTTTACTAAGTTTTTAGGCGAGTTAGGTATTGAAAGTACATTAAGCGACGAACCAACACCAAAAGAAATAACGCAAGTATTAGCGCGACTAGGTGACCGCCCAGAAGCTGAACTTATTCAAACTATGTTACTGCGCTCAATGAAACAAGCTGTATATCAGCCAGATAACATTGGTCACTTTGGTTTAGCGTTATCGGCTTATGCGCACTTTACATCGCCAATACGTCGTTACCCAGATTTAGTCGTGCATCGTGCTATTAAAGCAGTAATAAAAGCACAAGGTCAGCAAACGTCTGGCGAATATGCTTATACAGACGACGAAGTTGATCAACTAGGTGAGCAGTGTTCTACAACAGAGCGCCGCGCCGATGATGCAACTCGCGAAGTAGCCGACTGGCTTAAATGTGAGTTTATGCAAGATCACGTAGGTGACGAGTTTAACGGTGTTATTTCATCGGTCACTAACTTTGGCTTGTTTATTCGTTTAGATGATTTACAAATTGATGGGCTTATTCACGTTACTAATTTAGGCGATGAGTTTTTTGCACATGATGCTGCAAAACACACCCTAATAGGTGAGCACTCGCATACTGTTTATCGCCTTGGCGATAAAGTAACAGTTAAAGTTGCATCGGTTAGTTTAGACGATCGCCGTATAAACTTAACGCTTAAAGGCGATGTTGCACAAGACCGATACTCACGCCGTCGTGCACCTAAAAAAGGCTCAGGTAAATCTGAGCATGCGCCAGCAAGTGTGCGTTCGCAATTAAAAGCAGGCAAAGTACCAGGTAAAAAGTCGCACAGCGATGACAAACCAAAAGGTAAAAAAAAGCCAGCAAATAAAGATAAAGGCAAGCCTGCAAATAAGTCTGCAACAAAACCTGCAGATAAAAAAGCAGCAGACACTGCCGTAAAGAAAAAACCGAAGAAAAAGGCCGTTAAAAAGCCTAAAAGAGCAGGCAAAAATGCCCGTAAACGTACTAGCCCAGGAGCAGACAATACGTGAGTAATGAATTAATTTTTGGCTTTCATTCTGTTGAAGCAATTTTAGAAAGCGAACCAGAGCGCTTTGTAGAAATTTATGCCCTTAAAGGTCGTGACGACAAACGCTCAACTCCGATTATTGATGAAGCACGTAAATTTGGTATTTCAGTACAGTTTATGCAGCGCAAAGCCCTTGATAGCAAATCAAAAGGTGAGCAGCATCAAGGTATTATTGCCAACGTAAAAGCAGCGCCAACGTTTAACGAAAAAGATCTTGATGCGATAATCGCTCGTGAAGACACACCGTTTTTACTGGTGCTTGATGGTATTACCGATCCGCATAACTTAGGCGCATGCCTGCGTAGTGCAGACGCTGCTGGTGTTCACGCTATCATTGTACCTAAAGATCGCTCTGCAAAGCTTAACGGCACAGCACGTAAAGTGGCATGTGGCGCAGCCGAAACAGTACCGCTTATTCAAGTGACTAACCTTGCACGTACGCTTCGCGAAATTAAAGATGCAGGCGTATGGGTTGTAGGTACCGCTGGCGAAACTGATAACCACGTATTTGATGCAAGCTTAACAGGCCCAATGGCTATTGTTATGGGTGCAGAGGGCGAGGGCATGCGACGCTTAACGCGTGAGCATTGCGATATGCTTGTTAAAATTCCAATGGCGGGTACAGTTTCAAGCTTAAACGTATCGGTAGCCACGGGTATTTGTTTGTTTGAAGTTTTACGCCAACGTAACGCAAATAACTAATACCTAATAAATAATACCTAATTTAAATTAAGTATTAAAAAAGA
>NZ_BADY01000013.1:0-8623 GCF_000241185.1 Pseudoalteromonas sp. BSi20495 | reverse complement strand
AATTGGCGGTTTTTTATTTAAAACTAAGGGCTAAATTATAGCTCGCCTTCGTTTTCAGATAAGAACTTTGCAACGCCTTCAGGGCTTGCGTCCATACCTTTTTTACCTTCAGTCCAACCAGCAGGACATACTTCACCGTGTTCAGTATGGAACGCTAGTGCGTCAACCATACGAAGCATTTCATCGATGTTACGACCTAGTGGTAAGTCGTTCACTACTTGGTGACGTACATTGCCTTCTTCGTCGATTAAGAATGAACCACGAAACGCAACACCCGCTTCAGGATGCTCAACGTCGTATGCTTTACAAATTTCGTGTTTAACATCTGCAACTAGTGCGTATTGAACTTTACCAATACCGCCATCTGCTACAGCAGTGTTACGCCATGCGTTATGTGAGAATTGTGAATCGATAGAAACACCAATAACTTCTACGCCACGCTTTTGGAACTCTTCAAAACGCTTATCAAATGCAATAAGTTCTGAAGGACACACAAACGTGAAATCTAGTGGGTAAAAGAAGATAACTGCTTTTTTACCTTTGATTGTTTCATGAAGGTTATAGCTATCTACAATTTCACCGTTACCAAGAACAGCTGCAGCGGTAAAGTCTGGTGCCTGGCGGCCTACTAATACACCCATTTTATTCTCCAAATATTTTGAGTTTGTTTTCAATTGCTTTCGCAATGCTGGTACTTATATGGGCGCTAAAAATTAAAAACCAATAGCGCATACATATAATTAATTGGCATTCTAAATTTTTTAGTTTAAAAAGAACAATCGTATTTAGCGATGTGAGCAATCGAAAATAACGAACACTTATAACTTGCACTAATCTGCTTGAATAATAGATCTATTTTGAGGTGTAAATTGCGTTGTAACTAGATAGTATTTTTAGCGTTACTGAAGAAGGGTTAATACATTAAGTTGTTTAAAAAACATATAATGTGGTATGAATTTTTACAGATACAAAAAAACCTGCAAATGCAGGTTTTTCGTTTAGATTTAATCCATTATATCCGAAGGCATATCACCTCGAATATTCTGCCAAATTTCACCCGTTTGATGACCATACTTACGCATCATAGAAATAGCGCCATCATGCTCTTTATTTTCAGCCAGTATAGTTAAATCTTTATAAAACTGACGGGCAAGCTCTCGTGTTCCTGCATCTGAAAAGTAATGACAACCAATCTTTGAATAAAACCCTCTAAAACCGTTAAGAATTAATACATAAATACGGTTATTACCAGCAACTGCTAATTCGTGATGAACTTTATAATCGTAATCAGCAAATGCCTGTGCAGTATCTTCTAATTCATGGCTTTGTGATAAAATTTCAATAACGCGCTCTGGATTCAACTTAATAGCGGCACGCGTATAAATAGCACTAATATTCGTTCTTGCCGATAAAAGCTGATCTGTCAGCTCAGGCATTTTATCTTCATCAAGGCGTGCTAACGTTTCAAGAATATTTAAACCAGACGTTTCCCAAAAATTATTAACTCGTGTCGGTTTACCGTGCTGGATAGTCAACCAACCATCGCGAGCTAAACGCTGTAGTACTTCTCGTAAAGTTGTTCTTGTGACACCAATTAACTCTGAGAGCTCTCGCTCGGCAGGTAGAATTGAACCTGGAGGGAAATCGCCATTCCAAATAGACTCAACTATATATTCTTCAGCAAATCCTGCTGGGCTTTTCGCTTTAAAAATTCTCATTCAATTCCCACTCGAAGTAATCTACAACTTATCGTCTTACACGAATAACTGACTGATTGTACCAGAGGAAGCACAACTAACAAGTAAAGTAAGGTATATTAGTTCAACCAAATGAGTAGAAATTTAATATTTATAAATAATTAAATTTTGATTTTTCTATTTTAGCTACAGTGTATATAAATATAGGCCACATTCACATTAGGTACATTGTTATCACTCGCATATTTTTGTTTACACAAAGCTTTAGCTGAATTAACTTAACGGGCACTAGCTATACATATAAGTACAATAAAAAGGAACACCTATGCAGCAGAGTGTTTTAACTGCAACATTTAAGAATTTTTTAGGTAATGCGCCACAATGGTATAAATATACGATCATTACGTTTCTAATTATTAACCCTATCCTTTTTCAACTAAATCAATACGTGGCAGGCTGGGCGTTAGTATTAGAATTTATATTCACCTTGGCAATGGCACTTAAATGCTATCCACTGCAGCCTGGTGGCTTACTTGTCATTGAAGCCTTATTTATAGGAATGACGACTGCAGGACAAGTTGAACATGAAATAGCACAAAACTTAGATGTAATTTTGCTGTTGATTTTTATGGTCGCCGGCATTTACTTCATGAAAGATTTATTACTCTACATTTTTACGAAACTAGTCGTGTCAGTCAGAAGTAAATCTATTTTATCTTTAGCGTTTACTCTTGCAGCTGCTTTTTTATCTGCATTTTTAGATGCATTAACAGTTATGGCAGTAGTCATTGCCGTTGCAATGGGATTTTACAGTATTTATCACAAAGTCGCGTCAGGAAAAGACTCCAACAGCGAGCATGATATAAATGATGATAAGCAAGTAAAAGAAGTTAATCGCCAAGAACTCGAAGAGTTTCGTGCTTTTTTACGTAACCTATTAATGCATGCATCTATTGGCACTGCACTCGGTGGTGTTTGTACTATGGTTGGTGAGCCTCAAAATTTAATTATTGCTGAGCGAGCGAGTTGGCAGTTTGGTGAGTTTTTCTTAAGAATGCTGCCTATCACCTTGCCTGTATTTTTTGCTGGTTTATTAACTACTTTTGTTCTGGAAAAAACAAAAGCCTTTGGGTATGGCGCTAAATTACCTAAAAAAATTCACACTATTTTAAAAAATCACGCTGAAGGGCTTGATAGTAAAAGAACTAAACGCGATAAAGTTAACTTAACTATCCAAGCGTTCATTGCGGTATGGCTTATTGTCGGTTTAGCAATGCATTTAGCCGCTGTTGGGTTAATAGGTTTATCAGTGATTATATTGGCAACTGCCTCTGCCGGTATTATTGAAGAACATCAACTAGGAAAAGCATTTGAGGAAGCTCTGCCATTTACAGCGCTTTTATGTGTGTTTTTTGCCGTTGTTGCCGTTATTATAGACCAACACCTATTCACACCTGTTATTGCTTGGGTACTTACATTTGAAGGGCAATTACAATTAGTCATGTTCTTTATCGCCAATGGGTTACTCTCCATGGTAAGCGATAATGTATTTGTTGGTACTGTGTATATAAACGAAGTTGCAGCGGCACTGAAATCTGGGGAAATTACCCGTGATCAATTCGACCTTTTAGCTGTTGCTATTAATACAGGTACCAATTTACCAAGTGTTGCGACTCCAAACGGTCAAGCTGCATTTTTATTTTTGCTTACATCAACACTTGCCCCTGTATTGCGTTTGTCCTATGGGAGAATGGTTTACATGGCATTACCATATACAATCGTGTTAACTACTATAGGGCTTACCTTTACTTACATAGGTTTAAGCGATATGACCGAACTAATGTATCAATGGGGCTGGATAGATCATCATGTAGCGACCATAGGGGCTGCATCAAGTAGTCACTAATCTCATCTTAAAAAAAGCTACTTCGGTAGCTTTTCTTTCCTTTTTGTTGCTGCGTACTTTATCCTACGCCATAATATATCGTCTTATTTAAGCGTGGAATTTTTATGAACTGGCTTGCACAATTACCGACTCAACGTACCCCGTGGATTTTATTCACCGTTATTGTTTTTTTACTTGAAGTAACCGCCCTTTTCTTTCAATACAAAATGGGGTTAGCACCTTGCATAATGTGTATTTATCAACGTACCGCAGTACTAGGGTTACTTAGCGCTGGTATTATTGGCTCAATTAAACCGCAAAACAAAGTAGTCAGAATAGCGGCTTACTTAACTTGGGCCGTATCAAGTGTTTGGGGATACCTGATTGCTCAAGAACATATAGATATGCAAACCACCACAGACCCTTTTGCTTTTAGCTGTGAATTTGAACCTAATTTCCCATCATTTTTACCATTGCATGAGTGGATCCCTAGCTTTTTTCAGGCAACTGGTGATTGTGGAAATATAGACTGGCAATTTTTGGGTTTGAGTATGCCCGCTTGGATGGAAATCATATTTGGACTATTTGCTAGTGTATTTTTTATAGTGATTAGTAGTCGTTTACTTTTTAAAAGATCGGTTTAATTAGTATGTTTACTTTTTTTTCGAGTCAAATTATAGAATTAAAACATTTAAAAGTACGCGAAAGGCAAGCCGTTATAGCCCTATCACTAGGTCTGATTTCACCTACTGAACGCGTGTTATTACGTATAATAAAGCTTATATTATTAAGCCCACTGTTTTTAATATTTACCCTATTTGAAGGCTGGGTAGTTATTCCATTTTTAATGCTTGGTGTACTTTGTTATCCATTATTAACTACGCCTATCGAAATTAATTTTGCCAAAAAAAATCTTAGTAAAGCATTAAAAGAATATGATCAGGGCGCTTAGAAGCGCCCTAACCCACTTATAATGTTATTTTATCTTTTAGCTTAGTTATTAACTTTTTTCCTACACCTTTCACTTTCGCTAAATCGTTTACTTCAGTAAACTCTCCATTTGCTTCCCTATAATCAACTATTGCTTGTGCTTTTTTCTTCCCTATTCCTGGTAGCTTAGCGAGCATACTCGCATCAGCATCATTAATACTTACAACATCATATTTAGGCATTTCTTTGACCACATCAACTACCTGTGAAAACGCTGCAGTAGTCGGGAGCAAACATAATATACTTATGAATAAGAGTTTTTGTAATAGACGCATTTATTTTCCTTATTGTACTTTCGAATTATTAAATTTTGCTCAGGAAATAGTAAAATAAAAATAGCTCATTATATAAAATCACCTAAACACATGATCACTATTATCCGAAATCCTAAAATGCAGCTGGTACAACAAGTGATTTATTAAATAAAGTAAAGTTACAGTTTTTTGTCAAATCTTAAATAAACTAAAAATTAATATCAGATACTTGCAAATTACACCACAAACCATTACTGTACATAAAAACAGTAATCTAATGGTTTTCATAAACCACATTGCCACGCAAGCTTGCAGGAGAAATCATGGCTGTTGTTGTTAAATATGTTGTAGAACGAAACGGAGTCGAGCGCATGACGTTTACTACTAAAAAAGAAGCTGATGCTTATGACAAAATGCTCGATATTGCTGAGTCGCTTGAGCTAATGTTAGAAAAGGTAGATGTGCCATTAAGCGAGCAACAAATAGAGTCACTTGCTTTAGAAATAGCAAAGAGTAAAGAAGACTTTATGACTATATTAAAAGGTGGCAAAGACCCAGTTGTCACCAAAGCCCCAGCAAAAACTAAAAAGTCAGATAACGTTGCATCAACTGAAGACAACAACGATAAAAAAACAAGTTAACTAGCCGTTTGCTCCCTATTGGATGAGTTAAGCTAAATAAAAAAGGGAGCAACTAAGTTGCTCCCTTTTTTATTGCTTATCACTTATTTTAAAATAGGTAGTAATTGCTATTTAAAGCTCTTTCTCTACTTCATCAAATAAAGCAGTGATATTTTGCTCTGGCTCTTTTGTTACTAAGCTAATAACAACAATTGCGATACAAGATAAAATAAAGCCAGGTACAATTTCGTACATAAAGCTACTTAAGCTTTCGCCATTAATAGTAAATGGGCCATAAATCCAAATTAGCACGTAAATGCACCCACTAACATACCCGATAATGCACCGGCAAAGTTCATGCGTTTCCAATAAAGGCTAAATAAAACCAATGGTCCAAACGCGGCGCCAAAGCCTGCCCAAGCATTACTTACTAAATCTAAAATAGAGCTATCTCTGTCGTAAGCTAAGTAAATGGCAAACATAGCAACTATAGCAACACTGATACGACCAACAGCCACTAGCTCTTTATCGCTCGCCTCTTTACGCAAAAATGTTTTGTAAAAATCTTCTGTTAGTGAACTTGAACTCACTAGTAACTGAGATGAGATTGTGCTCATAATTGCAGCTAATATAGCGGCAAGTAAAAAGCCTGCTATTAGTGGATGAAATAAAAGCTCTGAAAGCACTAAGAAAATAGTCTCTGGGTCTTTGACCGTAATATTATTTTCGTATGTGTAAGCGGCGCCAAAAATACCAGTAGCAACTGCACCAACAGCAGCAACAATCATCCAAGTCATACCTATACGACGCGCTGTGGGCATCTCCTTCACACTACGAACAGACATAAAGCGCACAATAATATGAGGCTGTCCAAAGTATCCCAACCCCCAAGCCATTGCTGAAATAATCCCTAAAGTAGACCCTGCACCTATCCAATTAAGCATTTCGGGGTTTACACTATGTAAAGTGGACTCTAAAGGCTGTTCTAAAAGTGAGTAGGTTACACAAGGCACTAAAATTAGTGCGATGAACATAATACAACCTTGAACAAAGTCAGTTAAGCTGACGGCTAAAAAACCACCAAACAAAGTATATAAAACAACAACACCTGTAGTGATATACAAACCCATCTCATAACTTAGCCCAAATGAGCTTTCAAATAATTTACCGCCGGCAACAACACCAGAAGAGGTATAAAGCGTAAAGAAAACAATAATAACTACTGCAGATACAACGCGTAGTAAGTTAGATTTGTCGTTAAAACGATTTGAAAAATAATCTGGAATAGTAATCGAGTCATTTGCTTTTTCTGTATAAACTCTGAGTCTTGGAGCTACTAAAAAATAGTTTAACCAAGCACCTGCGATCAAACCAATCGCTATCCATGTACTGCTAAATCCACTTACAAACATTGCACCGGGCAAGCCCATTAAAATCCAACCACTCATGTCAGATGCGCCAGCAGATAATGCAGCGACACTGGGGGAAAGGTTTCGCCCACCTAACATGTAACCAGAGACATCGCTTGTAGATTGTTTATATGCATATAGTCCGATACCTAGCATTACAACAAAATATAACGCCAGTGAAATAATCATTCCTGTTTCCAAATTAGCCTCCGCACATTTAATAATACCAAGCTTTTAATCCGAATATTGACTCTTAAAGTTTTATAATAAAGACAGCATTGAGGTAAAAGCATTCCAGCCGACTATATCATGCCTAATATGGAAATCTCCAACTTGTTACCTTTTCCTAGTTTAAAAATATTCATGCTGCACACTTTTAGAACAACACTATGTAAACTCAAAAATAAAACAGATAAACCCTCTTATTTTTAATGATAATTTATTAATCATGCAAATATACGTAATGCTATTTTGAATGTTTTCCAATATATTATTACAATACCTGCTGACTTTACTCATACGGAATTGTTTATGTACTTTTATGCCGCACGCCAACCGATTTTAAATCGTGAAAAAGAACTCATTGGTTATGAGCTTTTATTTCGCGATGGCGTCGATAATGTGTTTCCCGATATAGATGGTGACGAAGCGACAACACGTTTAATAGAAGGCAGTCAATTCAACTTTGGTTTAGAAGATTTAACTGATAATAAGCCCGCTTATATAAACTTTACGTTGGATACGTTATCAAAAGGTTATCCAACACTACTGGGTAAAGATACAATTGTGGTTGAAATACTTGAAACAGTTCAACCCGGGAAGCGCTTATTAGCAATTGTTAAAGACCTAAAAGATAAAGGGTATACTATTGCACTTGACGATTACATTCATCAGCCTGTGTGGCGTCACTTTTATCCATTTATAGACATCATTAAAATTGATTTCTTAACATGTGATACAAGTACAATAAAAAACGTTATTGACGATATAAAACAACATTCTCATATTAAATTACTTGCCGAAAAAGTTGAAACGTATGAAATGTATAGCTTGGCATTAGAACTCGGTTTTGATTATTTTCAGGGATTCTTCTTTTCAAAACCCGAGATGGTGCAAAGTAAAGCATTGCCACCATCAGAGATGGCATTAGCTGAATTACTGTATGAAACCTCAAGTATTGAAATAGATCTTAAAAAAATCACTAATGTATTTGAGCGTGATGTAAATCTATCTTATAAGCTTCTTAGGTATTCAAATTCTGCTGCCTTTGCAAGGCGTGCTGAAATCAGTACAATTAAGCAGGCACTTATTGTGCTTGGCGCTAGCGAAATTAAAAAGCTCTTATCATTACTTTTTGCTGCGCAAGTATCTGCAGATAAGCCCGTTGAATTAATCAAATTATCCTTAACCCGAGCACGTTTTGGTGAATTACTCGCTATTTCTCATGGCCAATTTAAAGATACTGGCATGGCTTTTTTAACCGGTATGATGTCTCTAATGGATGCTATTTTAGATGAGAGTATGGAAAGCGTAATGCAGAAATTACCTTTATCTAACGAAATAAAAGCAGCATTACTCGATAACGAAGGTTTATTGGCACAATACCTAAACCTAGTTAAGTATTATGAGCAAGCAAACTGGTCAGCGGCCAACGACATAACTACAGAACTAAACCTTGGTGAAAAAGTACCTGATGCCTACCATGAAGCGCTAGCTTGGGTCGATGAGCAAATGCATTTAATGATTCATGAATAATAACAACACCAGC
>NZ_BADY01000014.1:0-38243 GCF_000241185.1 Pseudoalteromonas sp. BSi20495 | reverse complement strand
TCTATATCCTCCCAATGTAACGCGTTTAACGTAACACTTGTTCGATCAATTATGTGCACTTGCTGATCGTCTGTTGTTACATAAATTTTATCATCTGCTGCAACAATTGGTTGCTGACTAATACTACTTGGGAAAATATACTGCCACTGAATAGCACCAGTACTATGGTTTAGTGAATAAAGCGCTTTATCCATCGATCCAACATACACGTTACTATGTTGATCTATTTGTGCTGCCGCTTTAATAGAGCCTCGTGTTTTAGTAACCCATTGCTCTCGACCATCATGATCTAAAGAATAAATGTTATGGTCAAACGAGCCTACAATTATATTATCACGACCATTTTTAGTCGTTAACAACGGCATAGCAATAACTTTACCGTCAGTTTTAACCTTCCAACGCTCATGACCTTGGGCATCTAGTGCGTAAATATCATTGCCACTGCCTACATAAATCGATCCCGTAGAGCTGACTGCTGGTGCATGTAAAATCATGTCAAAACCAGTATCAGCGCCCGTATTATCTATAATTATAGAGCCATTAGGTGCATTTGAAACTCCATTACTTAGCTCTAAATATAGCCCACCATTATTTAAGCCTTCTATCACTCGATCAGGAGCATTAAATTGTAGGTTATATTCATTAACATAACTAAGTTCAGGATTTTTGTTAATTATGTAGTTAAATACTTCTGCAGTATTTCGTAACCTAACTCCTAAATTGAGTACCTTTGAATTAAAGCCCATTCCTTTTATTTTTATGCATGTACTACCGCAGCTAGTATCAATTTCTGCTTGCTGTATATAAACGGGGATATGATTAAAGGTAAGTAGCTGCCCATTGGTACAATTATTTTGGCTATTACAAGCAGATATTTGATAAGTGTAATTACCTACTTGTGGTTGAGCGATGTTAATCGATAACCCACTCAAACTGTATAACAATTCTTTGGTAGTTGTTTGTGAATCAGCTGCAGTACCTTGCCAACGTTCTAACTTGTAATAACTCGTTAATCCATCATTATTGTTTTTCCAGCTAACCGTGTAAGGCCCACTTTGTTGTAAGTTATGACTATTAAATATAGGGGAATCTGGTAAGGGTTGTTGATTATTGACTGTAATAATTCCACATTGACTGCTACTGCCAACAGAGCTTACTTGCACCCTGCTATTATCAATGTTCTTAGCAGATGCACAATAACTAAACTCTTCATTGTGTTCAGTAAAGCTTTTTGCAATGGATACATTAATGCTTTGGTTTGTATACTCACCATAAAAAACACCATTCTCATAAAGTATATAGCTATGAGCATTAGCTACAGGGTTTATTCTTACAACATATTGGCCGTCAGTTTGTGCGCCTATAGTCACTTTAGGTATAGCTGGCGTAGGTAGCGAAACTTTACTTGTGACTACTGCACTTGTTTTAGAATTACCCGCGGCGTCAATTGCAGTCACTTGAAGAGATACATCGCCTGCTACTGTTGGTATCCAACTAAGGTTAAATGCTTTATGTTCACTATTACTAGTTGGTAAAGGTTGTGGGCTAGCTAAGCTAGGATTGATTGAAACAGATTGCTCGGTGCCATTTACCAACAATTTAAGGGACTTCAAAGCCTTAGCTTGGCTGGTTAATGCTCCTACTTTAGCTGTTAAGGTGACCGATTGACCATATACCAGTGATGTTGGTAATTGCTCAAGTCTCACACCAAATGGAGCTAATATGTTTACAGCAACACTTGTATGCGCTTTTAAACCATGAGTGTCCTCAACATATAAATAATACGAATAATTAGAGGATGTATTTTTATTAATGCTTAAACTGCACTTTGGTGTGCCTAAGTTACAGGATTTGAGTAGATTACTACCACTACACTTTGTTGCAGAGCTTGGTAAATTCCCATTAGGGTATTCGCATATTTGATAATATTTTAGCCCTTGAGCATCGCTAGCTTCTGCACTAATCGTAAAATCTTCTCCAACAAAGGGGCTGGAAGTATTTACTTTAATAGCGACTTTAGGTGTATCGTTTAAACTAACACCTAGCGTTTTAAAAACTGAGCCGCCAACGTCAGTTGCTATTGCTTTAAACGTTGTATTACTAGAAACATTTAATGAAAAAACACAGCTAAGATTAGCTCCAGAATTCGCACAACTAGATTTATATTGTGAAATGGGCTTACAAGCATTTCCTACACAAAAGCTAAGTGAATTTATCTGATTAGCACTTTGTGTATTGTCATCCGTCGCAGATAAGTTAAATGTGACACTACCACTACTATTAACTAATTTTTTATCCGAGCTTAAATTGACTTGTGGTAATTTATTTCTCTCTACTACACTAATTGTTGCAGTAGGACTTAATGTGCTTTTGATACCAAAGCTGTCTTCTGCAACAGCAGTAAAGTGATAGTCCCCGTATGTAGACCCTTTAAATGTATAGCTACAGTTATCAAATCCTGAGCTGCAGGTTTTAACAACTGTATTCTCCTTATAAATTTTTATAGCCTTAATATAATTACTAGTTTTAACTCCTTTAAAGGCAATTCCGAGGCTGTTATTTCTATAAATTGCTGATTCTGTCTTAGTAGGTTGCAGAAGTTCAACTCTTGGTGGTTCTTCAGAAATAACCGTTATTTTTTTTAAACACCTTCTAGTAGAAGAAGTACGAGACATGGGGTGATAAAACGTAAATTTTGATTCAAGTAAAAAGGTACCTAATTTATTAGGAGTTAGCAATACTTTATCTTTTAATGTTTTAACAAAATATTCATCTTGATAAATAGTTAATCCGTCAAACACAATGATTGAGTTAACAGGGAAAGGTCCACCATACCCCTCAACCATATATACGCTTACTAAATTAGATTTATTTTTATAGATTATTCTCTCGCTGTTATCGCAAGCATTTTCAAAATTAATGGTTGCATAGGTTTTTGTGCATATAAAAAAATTAAATATAAAAGCAATAAAAAATATAAAAAAATTACGAAAACCCATCATTTCAGTTCCTTTTCCCATGCAATATCCAATACTTTAGGAACAGTGTCATTGACATCATTATTGCTCTCAATAAAAAAGTTTTGTACTTTAGAAAAGAAACTTGTAACAGCAGATGACGCAGACGGAATAACCAATGCCACAACTTGATTTTCTGTTCTAAGGACGAGCTCATTATTTTGTGAAATTTTTGCATTAGAAAGTACTGAATTATTGCGATATGAAGTTGGGAGCATAAATTGATTTTTTACAGTCAATGTTTTGAGGTTATATTCAGTCACTACCCCTGAAGTATCAATACTCAACAAACTTTTATTTGCATCGGATAAGTTACTCGTCTGCGAGCTTTTTTGTGTGTATGTAGTTAAGCTACTTGAAGGAACTTGATTAATTACCGGGCTTGCGATAACTACATGGCCGGTACCTTTGCATATTGTTTCAGCAGAAAGTATTGATGTTTTGCATATTTCTCCTGCCCCATTGATTAAGCTAACACTGTAATATAAATAACCATTGCTTATAATCGGCTGATTTGCGATAACACCATTGGTATTTTTACTCCAAACAATCTGCGACTGGTCACTTACTTTATGCATGAAGCCATCTTGCGTCGCTACGTAGGTGTAATTATCTACAGTTAAAATAGCTCTTTTAATAATATCGAGTCCAAGGTTTTCGAGAGGTTGCAAGTAACCACTTAAATCAACAGGTTGTAACACGCGGGGTTGATTTACCACCACTGCTAACTCTTGTGTTGCAGTATTTCCAAATCCAGTAGTAGATAACTCAAATGAAGCATAGTCATGTAAAGTTAATGTTTTACTTCCACTAAATGGTAATGCAATATAATTTGTATTATTTACCTTTAAGTTAACTTCGCTAGCACCTAAAACATTCCAAGAAACAACAATATCATCACCTACATTTACCAAGCTTTTATTAGTATAAAACGAAGTGATTTGTAGAGGGAGTCTGCTGATATTATTAACATTGGTCCAATCTGAACAACCATATTGATGACAGCCCCTAACCCTAAACTCATCGCCATAGCTTTTGCTTGCCTGATATTCATTTGTAGACACCTGATCGGCAACTAATTGCCAACTATTATTAACTTTGCGTTCAATTACATAATAATCACTATTGGAATTGTCAGTCCATTGTAATAAATATTTCTCGGCGGTTTCTTTAATCGATAAGTAATTGGTTTCATCTGGGTACAATTCTATTGGGACAAAAATTGTTATTCCGGAAACGCTTATTGGAGCATATGCTTGCTCAAATTCTTGTTCGGCATTTAGCGATAGAGTTAGAAAAAGGCATAAAAAATATGCACACGAAAAAGAGGGAGAATGTAGCTCACTATAATCCTTTAATTATTATTTACTTATCCTAAATATAATAATACTAAGGAATAAATATAGGTACAATAAGCTAAAAGGATGGCATTATGAACTTTACCTGAATGCTTTAGGTTGGATATTATTTAAGTTTTAGTGCTCGAGATCCGATTTCCGTAAATGATCTTTAGCACATAAAATTAGGCTAGGTGTCATCGTTATTTTTCAAGGAGGTGTTATTATTCACAGTAGTATAAAGGACTTAACTTCAACCCATCCTCTTCGGTTCCCGTAAATGATTTTCACCACATAAAATTATGCAGGGTGTCATCATTATTTTTTAGTAACTTTGCTTTTCAAAAAGACTGCGACGCACCATTACAGTGATATTAAATAAGATGAAAAGCATTAATTTTTTATGTTTATAAACTAACTCGTTTTGACTAAAAGGGAACGCCTATATGTGTCTTTGTTATTTCCTTTATTTATACTTATCAATAAAATAACCTAATTTATATGCGACTAAAAATGTAACTATCAGTATAGCCAAGGATATACTCAACCTTTTGAAGGCAATTGACTTCAGTTCAATAGGATTAAGTAAAGCAGCTAATAAATTGCCGAGCACACTTAAAAATGATACTAGGAATAAAAATAAAAGAACGAAACCAATAATTTTTTCAATCATTTAATTACCATATATAGATTCTTGGCTAAGTAATAGTTGCTTCAAAACCAAAGTAGACTGCCACATTAATTGGACTAACAAAACTGCGCCACTAAATTTACTTTTTTGGCTAAAGTTTATTTTTCATTCCATTTTTCGCTAAGGAAATTAGGATGGGTGTTAGATTTATCATTCGAGTACCGATTACCTGTAACAACACGACAAGCTGATCAAGCATTTTAGCTGAGGGGTAGGCTGAAATAAAAATATAAAAAGCCAGAAAGTTTCTGGCTTTCAAATAACAATTTAAGATGAAAGGATGCTTATCGCTGATAACACATATTTACCATTTCTTTTTAGGAGCAAATAATACATCCAATTCGTCCTGCTCTTGTTCGTTTTTCTTTTTAAGCGCATTAGCATTCGATGCCCGAAGCTCTACACTAATTGCTTCTAGATAACCTTCCACTTCTTGACGTTTAGCTGAAACATATTCGTCAGAATAAGTAACCCCGTTAAGAGTAACTTGGGCTTTTTCAAAATATTGCCTAGCGGAACCTACCATGTTTGCCGAACGTGCTGATAAACCACGTTTTATTTGGCTTTCTATATTGATACGAAGTTGAAGCTTTTCTAATCGTTTATCTTCAACCGTAAACACTTGGCTATCAACTCGCCCTTTATTGTGTTCTGAGCGTAACACTATGCGTAATTTTTTTATACCTTGAATAAGACTTACAAGTTGTTTGTCGTTACTTGGTAAAGACAGCGAGTCATTATTATTGCCTTGAACAGGTTGTGTAAGATGCTCTTTTGCTTCACTTAACCTGTTTTTAAGCGCCTTTGAACCAGTGGAATTTGCCACCATAGTTTTCAGCGCTTCATAAATACGGCGTTGTAGTACGCGAATAATAGGTTCGGACAAAGGTATGTTGGCACTATTCACAAGTGCCTCTTCAGTCTCTTCTATTATCGCCTTTTGCTTTGTAAGCTCTTTGCGACGTTCGCCTTCTTGTTTCTCTTTGTGTTGCTGTACAGCACTTACCCAAAGCGCAATCACAATAAGTGCGACTATGAGCACAATAATAATTGAAACGATCATAGTGTAATTCTCGGATTCATATCTAATTTTTTAATCTTACATTAAATATATACTAACAGGGTAGCTTTGCGCAGTTTAACTTATAAATATGCTAAAAAAGCATTACAAGGAGGGCCTATTATAAGATTATCTCGGATAATCATTGCTATCTGAAGCATATTTATTGTGCTAGCCTTAGATCCCAAACAGATAAACATGTATGTCTAAAACTCAAGGTGAATTTTAAAATTAAAAAACGCTTGGGTTTAACACGTATTACCTTTATAAATTATATGAATAACAACGTTAAAATATGCAGCTATGAAATTACAACAACTCAGATATATCGTAGAAGTACAAAATCATAAATTAAATGTTTCAGCAACTGCTGAAAGTTTATTTACCTCTCAACCTGGTATTTCTAAACAAGTACGTATGTTAGAAGATGAGTTGGGTGTACAAATTTTTGGCCGCAGTGGTAAACATTTAACCCATGTTACGGGCGCTGGCGAAGAAATAATTAATATTTCCCGAGAAATACTTTCCAAAGTAGAAGGCATAAAAGCGGTTGCAAATGAGCATACATTACCAGATCAAGGTAAGCTTAATATTGCAACAACTCACACGCAAGCCCGCTACGCTCTTCCGAGTGTTATTCAAGGATTTATGAAGAAATATCCTGCGGTTTCACTCCATATGCACCAAGGTACACCACAACAAATATCAGACGCAGCTGCTCGTGGCGACGCAGATTTTGCAATTGCGACTGAGGCACTTCATCTTTATTCAGATTTGGTTATGTTGCCGTGCTATCACTGGAATCGCAGTATTGTTGTTGCAAAAGACCATCCTCTTGCGAAAAAAGTAAATAATTTAACTGTTGCCGACATAGCGCAATATCCGCTCATTACTTACGTATTTGGCTTTACGGGTCGCTCAGAACTAGATAAAGCATTTAGTGCACATGGTCTTGAACCCCATATTGTATTTACAGCAACCGATGCTGATGTAATTAAAACCTATGTTCGTCTAGGGTTAGGGGTCGGTGTAGTCGCTTCAATGGCAATAGATCAAATAAGTGATACCGATTTAGTCTGTATTGATGCGAGCCATTTATTTGAGGCAAGTACCACTAAAATTGGATTTAGAAAAGGCAGTTTTTTACGCACTTATATGTATGACTTCATTGAGCGTTTTGCACCGCACCTAACAAAAGAACGTGTTGAACGAGCAAGTTTATTGCGTAACCAAGATGATGTAGATAAATTATTTGCAGATATCGAATTACCAGTTAAGTAATCAATAATTTAATTAGTTAAAAACCGCGTAGATATAAAATGCGGTTTTTTTAATACTTTATAATAGTAAACAACCCAAAATTTTAGGTTAGCGCGTGTTTATCATCAAAGGTTAAATTCACAGCGATGTGGTCATTTCCCATATACAAGCAGTCACAACGCGCAAATACCAAAAAATCATTTTATTACGTGCGATAAAGTACTTTAATTACATGCCAGCCAAATTTTGTTTTAACTAGATGAGGCTCTAAAATTGCGCCTTTAAACGCAATTTTGTCAAACTGTGGGACCATTTGCCCACGACCAAATTCACCTAAATCACCGCCTTTTTTACCCGATGGGCATGACGAATACTTTTTAGCTAAGGTTTGAAACTTTGCACCTTTACCTAATTGCTTAATAATATCTTCTGCAATCTCTTTGTGCTTAACCAAAATGTGGAGTGCATGTGCTGTGTTTGCCATGAAAAAGCCTTTTATACCGTTAGCTAAAATTAAACGCGGCGATTTTAACACAACCTCATAAACCTAGCATCTACTTATATGTGAGATAAAAATACCAATTTAAAAATAATGTTTAGCATCCTCTGGGTTGGGAATTCTGCAATACTGATATTTTCCAAACAAGGTATAGCGGTTTAAAGCAACCCTATCGTATAACCAGTTATTAAACCTATTTGGCAAAATACTAAATACAGTTGCTAGCTTATATGGGTAACCTAGCTGCTTAACAACATTAAAGAAAGCATGGCTTTGCGTATACGCTTTGCCGTTTTCTAGGTAAACCATTGAAGCATATTCAATTGTTGAAAAACCAAAATGCGTTAACAACAGTTCCCCTTTTGGAGATTGCACGCTGCATAATTTAAAAATAGTATTTTTATCGTGAGCAATAATAAAATTACACCACGCGCTGCACAGCTTACATTGCGCATCAAATAAAATAACTTTTTGATTTTGCATTAATATAGCTGCATCATCGCTCATAACACCTCCCTTAAATTAAGTACTAAATTACTGCTGCACCGGTTTTTTTTGTAACTTGCGCTGCAAAGTACGCCTATGCATATTAAGTTGCCTTGCGGTTACCGACACATTGCCATTATTACTGTGCAGTACTTGTTGAATATGCTCCCACTCTAAGCGCTCTGGCGACATAACCGCATCATCAATAACATTCGATGCCGATGCCACAGGCTCGGTGTTAAGCGCTTTTAATAATGTTGCCATATCAACCGGCTTAGTAAGGTAATCGTTTGCGCCTAACCGCATTGCCTCTACTGCGGTTGCAATACTTGCAAACCCGGTTAGTAAAACAATATGAGTTTGGGGGAGTAAACTACGCAGCGGCTTTATGAGTGCAAGTCCGTTGTCGTCACCTAGTTTCATGTCTAATAAAATAAATTCGGGCAATAGTTTACGCGCAGCAAGTAACGCATCACTTTGGTTATGCGCCACCTCGCAGGCAAAGCTTTGTTTAGTTAAGCGCCTTGCCAGTGTGCTGGCTAAATTAATGTCGTCTTCAATTATAAGTAACTTCATGAGGCGTTATTCTCAGTGTTTACAATAGCGAGTTTAACTTTGGCGACAGCGCCGCCATCTGCATGGTTAAACAAGGTAAGTGAGCCATTTAAACGCTCAAAAGTAACATTTGATAAAAGCACAGCAAGCCCCATTCCCTGATCGCTTGGCATAAGTTGCCCGCCAAGCTCTGCTAATTGCGATGATGAAAAGCCAGGGCCAAAATCGCGAATTAACAAGTAAACGCATTCACTATGTAAGTTATCTTGCTGCCAACTCAGCTCTAATTGAGTTTTACCTTGTTTTTGATTAGCAAGCGCGGCGTTTTGCAATAAATTTAAAATAGCAGGCAATAACATCGCATCACTCAATAGCGTTGCCGCAATAGGTGGCGTAATCCATTTAATTTGTTGATCAGGATATTGCAGTAAAAGTGTATCTGTAATTTGTGTTTGCAGCTGCTTTACGGTGGTATGCTCTTGTGAATTTTTAAGACGTAATTGCTCTGAGAGTTTTCTAAAGTCGTTAAGTTGTGTACTGCACTGAGTAAGCGGCGCTTGCATGTGCTTAACAATAGGGTTGTTTGGTTGATCTTCTAATAACTCTTCAAACAGTAACTGTAAGTTTGCAATTGGGGTCGCTAGTTGATGGGTTATTTGTGCTGCGGCCCCATCAAGGGTAACAAGCTGTTCATTACGCAATTGTTTTTCACGCACGTTTGCAATAATTCGCTCTCGCTCTTTAAGTGCCCTGCTCATTGCGCCAATAACAAGTGCAATTACGCTGGCACTTAAAACAAAATTAACCCACATGCCAATAAAATGACCACTCATATTCATTTGATGCATACTGTGATCGGGCATATTTATAAGTAAAAAACTGTATGCGGCAATGGCTAATACCGCAATATAAGCTAATCCTTTTTCTCGCAGCGTAACAGCAGCTATCATTATCGGGAGCAATAATAACGAAACAAATGCATTGGTCGCACCGCCGCTTAGCGATAGCAAAACCGTTAAAAATAATACATCAGCGGTTAACTGCATCAACATACCCAAAGGTTTAGCACGGCTTACATTTCGATAAGCAAATAGGCTAATAAGCTGAAACACAGCCTCAACGGCAATAACAATAAGTAAAGGCAGTAATGCAATTTGATGCTCTAATAAAAAATAAACGCTAAGCACCGCAATTAATTGCACGGCAATAGCGCCGCTTCGCAGCATTAATAGTCGACTAATGGTGGGGTCGGTACGCATTAACAAGAGGTAATTGCCCAATCAAATGTTTAATAAGGTTATTTTAACGGTTATGTGATTTTTAATCATCATCCATCGAAATTGAAAACGGTGCACAAGGCGTTCCTTGATGAAACACCATTTTCCATTGTTCATTACTTTTACGCCAAAGCGACATACGTAAAGAATAATTAAACTCAGCGCGAGCAGAGCGCCTATAAGCTGCTTGATAACTAAGTTGCACTACATCATCGCTTAGCATTCGGCCCTTAAAATGCTGATTATAAAACTGTGGCACAACCTCGGTAGGTAAGCGGGTAAGTACTTGGTATTTATTAAAGGTAGTGCCATTGGCAGCAATTTCGATAAATTCATCATCGAGTAAAGCATCTAATGCGCGCTCAGATTGGCGAACTTCTGGGTCTAGTAACTGGCGCTCAGCGTCAATCAAATGATTAAACAACGACACTTTTATTTTGCTGCTCATAACCTTCCCTATTGTTTATAAACTTGCCCGGCTTTCATAACAAATTGCACGTTTTTCAGTACGTCGATATTTTTAAGCGGTGAGCCATTCACACTGATAATATCTGCTTGTTTACCAACACTCAAGTCGCCAATGAGTGCGCTTTGTCCCAGCAGTTTAGCTGCATGTATGGTTGCTGATTTAATCGCTTGGGCTTCGCTCATACCATTGTTTACCATTAAACTAAATTCGTTAGCATTGAGCCCATGACGCGACACCCCAGAGTCTGTTCCAAAAGCTATATTAACCTTATTTTTCAGTGCAAGTTTAAACGAAGCCTGCATTTTTGGAGTTACTTCACGCACTTTATCGGCTATTGCCGGTGGCATATTTGGATTTGTAAGCACCTCTTCACTTACCGTTGCACCCGCTAAAAGCGTCGGTACTAAATAAGCTCCCGTTTTTTTAAATAACTTTATTGCCTCTTTATCTAAGTAAGAGCCATGCTCAATAGAATCCACACCGGCTTTTAAGGCCGCTTTTATACCTTGTGTACCGTGTGCATGGGCTGTAACTTTACGCCCTAAGTGGTGAGCCGTATCAACTATTGCAACCAGCTCTGCATCTGTAAGTTGTTGGTTAACACCAGCAGCGGTATTACTTAGTACTCCACCCGTGGCAGTAATTTTAATTACATCAGCACCACTTTTAATTACCTCGCGTACCGCACGGCTACAATCATCCGCGCCATTACAAATACCAATCCCGCCTGTAACCGCATCTGTAATATCTTTTCGATATCCGTGCATATCTGCGTGTCCACCGGTAGGCGATATTGTATTACCCGCTGCAAAAATGCGAGGGCCGTTAATATCATTTCGCTCAATAGCGCGTTTTAGCGGAAATATTACTTTGTGATCGCTACCTAAATCTCGCACTGATGTAAAACCTGCATCGAGCGTACGTTGTAAATATTTAATTGAGCGCAAAGCATAATCCGCATCGTATTCTGTAGCCCAACGGTGAGGATTTGCTTTAGCATCTCGCTCAAACGTAACGTGAACATGCATATCAATAAGACCAGGCATTACAAATTGATTTTTAAGATTGATAATATCGGCATCAGGTAGGTTAAGTTCTGCTTTTGTGAGGTAGCCGTTTTTAATGGCTGTTATTGTATTATCTGTTATGACTAACGTTTGCTCTGTTTTTACTTTTTGATCCTCGGATGCAAGTAAACTGCCCGCATAAATAATTTTATGCTGTTGAGCAAAAGCCCCATTTGCTATTAATGCCATAGTTATTGAAGTGAATGTTGTTATTAGTGTTGTTTTCATACTTGCTCCTTTTTTATACTAGCATTACCTTAAATAACCTGTAATTGCGAATATTTACGATACAAAGCATGCTATAAACTAGTCTTGAAAGCCGTTTTTTGGTATAACTCCCCCATAAGTAACACATGTCAGACCACCTTAAGAGAACATACTATGCCTTACGCACATATCACTGGTTGGGGTAAATGCATTCCACCAGCAAGCATTAGCAACGATGAAATTAGTGAAATAGTTGATACCACCGACGAGTGGATAACCACGCGTACAGGCATTAAATCTCGCCGAGTGAGCCATGTAAGTACCGCCGAGCTGGCAACTGTTGCTGCTAAGCATGCTATTGCGTGCGCAGGCGTTGATCCTAAAGATATTGATTTAGTGATATTAGCAACCTGTACACCTTCTACTGTTGTGGCAAATACCGCCTCACAAGTGCAAAAAAATATTGGTGCAACAGGCGCTGCCGCAATGGATACAAACGCGGCATGTTCGGGCTTTTTATATGCATTGCAAGCTGCTACAGCACAAATTCAAGCGGGTATGATCAAAAAAGCAGTGGTCATTGCCGCTGAGCGTATGACCTGGTACGTAAACTGGGCACGTCGCGATAGCGCTGTTTTATTTGGCGATGGCGCAGGTGCAGTAGTACTTGAAGCGGCAGATACGCCAGCTGGTTTACTAGCAACCAAAACTGGTTGTGACAGTGAAGACCGCGATATTTTACACATCACTAACTTTGGTAGTGATTTAAATAAATATGAGCCAATTGGTCCATCTGATTTATTATTTGAAGGTCGTGAAATTTTCAAACGTGCTGTTAAAGGAATGAGCGAAGCGTGCGACGATGTACTTAAACAAGCCGATTTGAGCCTTGATGACATTAATGTACTCGTTCCACACCAAGCTAACTTACGTATTATTCAGGCTATTCAGCATCGTTTAAAAGTACCTGACGAAAAAGTAATGGTTAACATTGGTGAGTACGGTAATACTTCTGCTGCTACGATTGCTATTGCGTTATGTGAAGCCGTTGAGCAAGGGTTAATTAAACCGCATTCAAACATTATGTCTGCTGCATTTGGTGCAGGCCTTACGTGGGCTGCAAGTTACATAAAATGGGGCGAACGCGTAACGCCTATTAGTGTAAGCGATGCCGCTTTACCGCCATGTGATAAAACCGGTTTAGAACTTGTAGCACCGGCCGTTAAAGCATGTAAAGAAGCGCAGCCAAGCTAATACAACATGTAGTAAGTCACATATAAAACGCACTTAATTAAGTGCGTTTTTGCTTTTTAAGGAATTAAATTTGAAACTTTTCGGTATTCACCACGCTGCGATTATTTGTAGTGACTATGCGCGTTCTAAACACTTTTATAGCAATGTACTTAAACTTAACGTTATTAATGAGCACTTTAGAGCTGATCGTAATTCATATAAATTAGATTTAGCCATGCCCGATGGTAGCCAAATAGAGCTATTTTCGTTTGATGGATCGCCCGCAAGACCAAGCTATCCCGAAGCACAAGGCTTAAGACATTTAGCTTTTAAGGTAGCGGATGTACAGATTGCTAAAACGTATTTAGAGTCGTGCGAAGTAAACGTTGAGGATATTAGAGTGGATGAAATAACCGGCAAAAAGTTTACCTTTTTTGCCGATCCAGATAACTTGCCACTTGAGCTTTATGAGGTTTAAAACTCATAAGCTCAAGTTCTTACTATTGAATCAAAAACTTATTTATTAAAACGATTTTGTAAGTAGTTAAATACAGCACGAATACCTAATGCTTCACCACCCGTTGGACGACCTGGTAATGCACGTAAGTTCCACGCCATTACATCAAAATGTACCCACGGTGTTGTTGGTTCAACAAATTCTTTTAAGTAAAGCGCTGCAGTAATAGCACCACCAAACGGTGTACTTGCGCAGTTTGCCATATCGGCTACATCACTTTTTAGTAAGCTTTTGTATTGCTCAAACAACGGAAGTTGCCAAACAGGATCATGGACACTTAAACCTGCATCAATAATACCGTTTGCTACATCGCGCTCTGTTGAGAAAAAGCCCGGAAGCTCCGTGCCTAACGCAACACGACATGCACCCGTGAGGGTAGCAAAATCAATAATTAGCTCAGGATTATCGTTTTGTGCTTCGCTTAATGCATCACACAATACTAAGCGCCCTTCTGCGTCTGTATTATCAATTTCGACCATAATGCCTTTGCGTGTTTTAACAACATCGCCAGGGCGAAATGCATTGCGCGATACTGCATTTTCAACAGCAGGTACAAGCACTCGCAATCTAATTGGTAAGTTAGCTGCCATAATAAGCTGAGCTAGTGCAATTACGTGCGCCGCGCCGCCCATGTCTTTTTTCATGTTACGCATGCCAGAGCTTGGTTTTAAATCAAGTCCACCTGAGTCAAAACATACGCCCTTACCTACTAGTGTAATTAATGGAGCATCTGTTGCACCCCATTTTAAATCGAGTAAACGCGGTTTATTTTCGCTTGCACGACCCACCATGTGAATAGTCGGGTAGTTTTGCTCTAGTAACTCATCGCCAATCCACTGTGAAAATTCGCCATTGTAAGTTGCAGCTAAATCTTCCATTACTTGCGATAAATGTTGCGGCATCATATCTACCGCTGGAGTATTTACTAAATCACGTGCAAGTGTAATGGCATCAGCTTGTTGGCTAATGCGTTCATATAACGCTTTATCGCTAATGGCTAATTGCGCTTTTGCTGTTGGTTTTTCTTTATATTCACTAAATTCGTAACCACCAAGTACAAACCCTAAAGCAACCTGCTCTACAAAAGCGCTGTCGCCTTGAATTTGATAAGTACCTGTAGGAAGTGTATTTGCTAAATTACCCGCAGCCCAAAAATCATCGCTGCTTTGCATTAAACAAAATACCTGGCTTAACTCGCCCGTTTTAGCATCAGGAATTAAAGCAACACCTTGCTTTTCAAAACCTGTATTAGTTAACCAATTTTGTATAAATGCAGGCTGCTGTGCGTGCCAGTCAGATAATTCGTTTTTTAAAATAAAAGATAAAGGAATACCAGAAGATGTATGACGTAGTAATGCACTCATTAAATAGCTCGTATAATATAAAAATGGTACTTAAGAGCATATCAATAAGCGCACCTAAAAGGTATCGCTAATTTAACGGTTTGTAAGATTACTTTTTAGTCTGTTTTTTTTGAGTTTCTTTTTGATTTTCTTGATTAATTTCTGCGTCGAGCTCTTTAATTGATTTGTTCATGTTAAAGGAGCTAGGTAGTACATCCACCCCAACTAAACCTCCTAATTTAACCACTAAGGGAATAGTGATAGGCGCAAATGGTAATACAGCAAATACACCCAAGCCAAGGCCCTTTAAAATATCGACAAATTGTTCGTTGGCACGCTTTAACTCAGCTTGATTTGTTTGTCCTTGCGTATAGCGCCTATAAATAGAAAGCATTTCTTTTGTTTCTTGTTTTTCTTGGGCGAGTGCGATTTTAAGCGCCACCATAGCACGGCGAAAACGCAGCTGTTGGCGTTTTTTACTAATTTTAACTACCCGCCAAGGTGCACGGTGAATAACTTTATATAATCGCATAACATGCATTTTCACACAGGCATCCATGTTCACAAAGAATAATTTACTTGATTCGCCTCATCTACTATTATTTGCACCAAACTAGTGCCGAATAAATTTATTTCCATGTTCAAAGAAAATACTAAAAATATTTTAAAACCTGAAAAACCAAAATCTGATGAATGTTGTGGCGGAGGCTCTTGCTGCCCGTGTGTATGGGATACATACAAAGAAAAGCTTAAAAAATGGCAGCTAACACAACCCAAAATAGATACAGTTAATTAACAAAGCCGACAGTTTAACAACCTGTAAAATGCATTAACTTCCCTTAAAAACACCATATTGCACTTAATTAGTCCACTTTACTTCTTATAACGCACCACTCTAGCTGCTTTTAGTTAATTTAAACTTTTGTTATTTAATAGTTAATTAATAATTGCTCTCGTTGTTTTTTATGTATAGTCTGTAATTAGGACTTCACTAGATGTGAGCTAAAACTCTAAGGGGTCAAGTAATTAAACTTCCTCCTAACATCCACTGTATTCCAGTCCAAAAATATAAAATAAGCAATACTTACAAAGTCTTACTAAACAAAAATTATTCTAACTGGGGAAAATTAGAATGAAATTAAAAAACAACGTACTAAATCAGGCAATTAAGTTTGCTCTAGCAACCACTACCGCTGGTTTATTCATCTCAAGCTCTGCTATTGCTGCAGATGAAGAACAAGCAAAGGCTAAAGTTAATAAAAATGTTGAAAAAATTGCTGTAGTAGGTACGCGTTCAGCTCCACGTTCAATTGGTGATTCACCGGTTCCTATCGATATTATTGGTGGTGAAGAGCTTGAAAAGTCAGGTAATACTGACATGCTTGAGCTTTTAAAAGGTGCAGTGCCATCTTTCAATGTTCACCAAAACCCTATTAGTGATGCAGCATCACTTGTTCGCCCAGCAAACTTACGTGGCTTACCATCAGACAGCACATTGGTTCTTTTAAACGGCAAACGTCGTCACCGTGCTTCTGTAATCGCATTTTTAGGTGGTGGTATTAATGATGGTGCACAAGGTGCTGATATCTCAGTTATCCCTAGTATTGCAATCAAGCAAGTAGAAGTACTTCGTGATGGTGCTGCAGCTCAGTATGGTTCTGATGCAATTGCAGGTGTAATGAACTTCCAACTTAAAGACGCGTCAGAAGGCGGTAAATTAGAAGTTCGCCACGGCCAGTTCTACGAAGGTGATGGCGATACAACTCAAGTATCGGGTAACATTGGTTTACCGTTTACCGACAACGGTTTTGCTAACTTAAGCTTTCAATACAAAACAGCTGATGCAACTAGTCGCTCTGTACAGCGTCCTGATGCTGCTGGACTTGCAGCAGCTGGTGTTCAAGACGTATCGCCTTTAGCTCAAGTTTGGGGCGCACCAGAAGTCGATGATGATATTTCAATTTTTGGTAATGTTGGATTAGAGCTAACAAACGATTCTGAATTTTACATGTTTGGTAACTACTCTGAGCGCGATGTACGAGGTGGCTTCTATTATCGTAACCCTACATCTCGCCCAGGTGTATATGGTGGTAACATTCGCGATGTTAATGGTGTAAATATGCGCCGCCCTGGTGATGACAACCCAGTTGGACAAACTGCTTGGGATGCTGCTACACCTACTGTTTTAGTTGGATCTTTAGACGGTTATGACGCTCAATTAGATTGTCCAGTAGTAGAAATTCAAGCTAACGGTGCACCAGATCAATCTGCAATAGATTCACTAACTTCTGCTAACTGTTTTGCATTTAATGAAACACTGCCTGGCGGTTTTACACCTAACTTTGGTGGTAACATTACCGATACTTCTTTAACAATTGGTACTAAAGGCATGTTCACTGGTGGCTTCTTAAAAGATGCATTTTATGACATTAGTGGTACGGTTGGCTTTAATGAATCTCGCTACTTTATTTACGATACAGTTAATGCGTCATTAGGCTTAGACTCACCACGCGACTTTAGTCCAGGTAAATACTCGCAACTAGAGAAAAACTTCAATTTAGATATTTCTAAAGGATTTGATTTTGATTTAGCATACGATGTAAATATTGCCGGTGGTTTAGAGTGGCATGAAGAAACATTTACAGTAACATCTGGTGATGTAGCGTCATTTACTGCAGGTGAGTTTACTGAGCAAGGTTTTGGTATAGGTTCTAATGGTTTCCCTGGTTTTAAGCCATCTGACGCGGGTGAATACACTCGTCGTAACTACGCTGCATTTGTTGATATTGAAGCCCCATTTACTGAAGATTTTTTAATGGGCTTAGCTTTACGTTTTGAAGATTACGACAGCTTTGGCACAACAACAAACTATAAAGTTATGGCGCAGTACCATGTAACGGAAGATTTAAACGTGCGTGGCTCTATTAGTACAGGCTTTCGTGCACCAACGGTTGGTCAAGCTAATGTAAGTAACGTACAAACAAGCTTAGACAATGGTGTATTACAAGATTCAGCACTACTTCCACCAACAAACCCTATCGCGGTACAATTAGGTGGTACAGAGCTTGAGCCAGAAGAATCTCAAAGCTACACGTTTGGCGCTGTATACACTATTGGTGATTTATTTTTAACACTTGATTACTACAATATCCAAGTAGAAGATCGCATTAGCCAATCAGATAAGATTAATTTAAGTCAAAGCGATAAAGATACACTTGAAGCAGCGGGCGTACCTAATGTACAGAGTCTTGCACAAGTAAGCTTTTTCACGAATGATTTTGATACAACAACACAAGGTATCGATTTAGTTGCAAACTATACAGCTGAATTAATGGGCGGTAGCTCTACTTTTAGCCTTGCTTACAACTGGAATGATACTGAAGTAACTCAATTTAGTGATATTACCGGTGCATTTAAAGTTAAGCGTTTAGAAGAAGACTTACCTAATCACCGTGCTACTTTCACATTGTCTCAACAGTGGGAATCTATCTCTGCATTTGCTCGTGCAAATTACTACGGCGAATACCAAGGCGTTCACGTAGATTACGATGCAACAGCAAAAACTGCTGACGCAGCTGTAACTATTGACGCTGAAATTACTTACTTCATGAATGAGTCAATTAGCTTCTCGGTTGGTGCTCAAAACTTATTTGATCAGGATGCTGAAAAACTTGATTTTGCTGAAGCAGCTGGCGCGCCAAATAACAACTGGGGTGGTAAGTATTACGAAACATCTCCGTTCGGTATTAATGGTGGCTTTTACTACGCTAAAGCAACATACACGTTCTAATACTTTTACATAAAGAAGTGGAGGCGAAATGTTAAGACATTTCGCCTTTTTTATTTTATAGTAAATAAAAATAATAATGAACAATACCAATTGCATTGAATAAGTGTTCTATTATAGCGCTCAGAAAATAGCGTAATAACAAGGCGAAAACTATGATATATAGTTGCTCTATATGAATAATTTTTAACGCAGTGAGTACGCTATTTAATGCGATAGAATGATTATTTTTTTAATAAAATTGGTATAACTATGCTACTCAAAAAAGCTAATCAGTTACTACAACAAAACATGCTCAAAGAAGCTGAGTTTCACTATAAGACACTATTAAAAAGCAACCCTGAAAATGGTGAAGCTTTATTTGGTTTAGGCAAAATCGCATTGCGGTTAGAGCGATTTGATGCTGCTGTGTACTTACTCCAAAAAGCGTGTGAGCGAATGCCTCATATGCTTGAGCCACTGCATGCACTAGCCGATGCGTTTAATGGTGTCAACTCACCAAAAGATGCACTTACTGTGCTTGAATATGCAAAAAGTCTAGCAAATAATAACCCTGAACCTCATTACTACTTAGCTCAGCACTATTTAACACATGGCAATTTAAATAAAGCGCATACCACATTTGCACACGCATTGAGTATGGGGATTTACCCCGTAACTGCTTATATTTTATTTGAGTTAGTTCAATTAGGCCGCTTTGACAAAGAACACAACTACATAAGTAATCTGCATCATTTATTAATGCAAACAGATAATTTACGACTCAAAATGGTGTGTTATTACGCACTCGCTAAAAGTTACGATAAACTTGAAGACATTGAACAAGCATTTACTTACTTTGTACTAGCAAATAAACTACAACGAAAATTAAGTAACTTTAATACTCAAGAGCTTGAACCTTTTTACAGCGAAATAATTAAACACAATACCAATGCCTTTATGCAAAAACGTGATAAAAGTTTTACAACTAATATTACGCCTGTCTTTATTATTGGCATGCCTCGAAGTGGCTCTACCCTTGTGGAGCAAATGTTGGCAAGCCATAGTCAGTTTTCGAGCCTAGGAGAGAGTACGAGTATTAGTAATAACGCAGTTGCTTTTATCGAACAAAAAACGGGGATTGCTTACCCGCAATGTTTAGCGCATTTAACGCCTGATTTAATCAAAAAAGCCCGCGAAATGTATATCACAACATTAAAAACAGCATCGCCCATCAGGCCTTTTATAATAAATAAACTGCCAAGTAACTACCTATCTCTTGGACTTATTTATGTCCTTTTTCCAAATGCCAAATTTATAAACTTAACGCGTGACTTTAATGCAACTGCTTTTTCAGTGTTTAGTAATTACTTTGCTGAAAACGAGCCTTATTTTTGCTCTCTCGTGGAGTTTAAGCAATACCATACTTTATATGAGAAATTAATGGGTCATTGGCAGTCTCTTGAAAATATGCCAATTTACAACATGAATTACGAAGCATTAATAAACAACCCAAAAGGTCAGCTAACTGCATTACTTAACTTTTTAGGTTGTCAATATGAAGATGGTTGTTTAGCATTTCATAAGCGTACATCAGCTGTTACTACGCTTAGTAAGCATGCCATTCGAAAGCCTGTTAATAATTCAGCACTTACAAAATGGGAACGCTATAGAGCGCCTTTGCTTAAATTGCTTGATGAGAACTAGTTAACAGAATGTACTTCAAACCAATTAAGTAAATCTTTAAATTGATCATCGCGGGCACTCGGATGGGTAAGCATATTAATATGGTCGTAATCAAAATTATGCCCGTGTTTACGACCGTAAATTCGCATTTGTTGAATGCCTGGCCCCGATTCGTCCATAAATTTTTGAATATCGATTGGCTGCGCTAATGCTTTATCTTTTACCGCAGCAATATGAAGTGTTGGCGGTAAATGCAGGCTGTTTAGCGCTTTTGCATAATCAAAATTATCATCAGAATCTATCCATGGCTTCTTTTTAGCCCATTGCATACTTTGATAATGCGACTTTTGAGTTTCATTATCGCTTCCCCACTTATAACCTTTAGCATTTAAATAGCCATGCTTTTTAGCAAGTAAAGGTGCCATAAAATACCAAATCAAATTGGCTTGTAATAATTTTTGAGGATGATTATTAAATAAAGAACGCTTAGAGCCAAAATACACACACGCTTTTACATCATTAATATATTCTGGAAAGCGTGCAAATACACTGTTCATCAATACCCCGCCCCAAGAGTGAGCAACCCAGTAGTCAGGCTTTTTACCTTCAATCAACTCTATTTGCTTAATAAAGGCTGGGATATCTTCTAAAATGGCCTCAGTTTGCCCGTATTTAGCGTCACTTGAAATAACCGGTTTACTATCACCTCGGCCACGTAAATCAGCCACATAACATCTATACCCATGCTCAGCCAAAAAAGGGGCAAGTCCTTTATTGGAGTGCGTGTAAAAAATTTTACCGTTTTCTACAGCTCCATGCATAAAAAATACGACAGGCCCTTGCTGATTTTCATCACTGATACGGCGTAAATGAAGTGTTTGTTGATCAGCTAAATTGATAATTATTGATTGCTGAGAAATTGCCACAGTTATTCCTTTTTATTATTTTCAACTCATCCTACCAGTAATATTAAATATACCAAAGGAAATGTCTGCACTTTACTCATCAGCATTTGTTACACTTACGTCATTATATCTGTTGTTAAAATGAAGCCATGAAAGAAAATAAAACACGTTCCAAATTACACCCTCGCAACCTACATAAAAATGGGTACGACTTCGATTTATTAACAACAGAGCACCCTGCTCTACTGCCATTTGTTATAACCACACCTGCAGGTACTAAAAGCATTGATTTTAGTGATAACAAGGCTGTTAAAACACTTAATCAAGCTCTTTTAAAAGCGCATTATAATATTGATTTTTGGGATATACCCGAGCATAACTTATGCCCGCCTATACCTGGGCGTGTTGACTATATTCACTACTTGGCCGACCTATTAAGTGATGATAATCAACAACAAATACCTCTAGGTAGGCAAATTAAAGTGCTTGATATTGGCACTGGCGCTAACTTGGTTTATCCACTTACGGGTACAAGTGAATATAAGTGGCATTTTACAGGGACTGATATTGACGCAGCCTCAGTAAAAATAGCAAAGCAAATTGCGCAGTTTAATGGTTTAAAAATAACCCTAAAACAACAAAAAAACGCATCACATATTTTTAAAGGCGTTATTAATCAAAAAGATCTATACCATTTAACGCTCTGTAACCCGCCGTTTCATGCAAGTGAAGAAGAGGCAAGTAAAGGCAGTGAACGTAAATGGAAAAACTTAGGAAAAACACCCAGTAGCACGCTTAACTTTGGTGGTCATAATAATGAATTATGGTGCGAAGGCGGTGAAGTACGGTTTATCTCTAATATGATTAAAGAAAGCGAAGACTTTGCAGAACAAGTACTGTGGTTTACTTCGTTAGTCTCTAAAAAAGATAATATTGCAGCGCTTGAAGAAGTGTTAAAAGCTCACCCAATAGCCGAGTATAAAATAGTTGATATGGCACAGGGTCAAAAAATTAGCCGCTTTATTGCATGGAGCTATTTTGATAAAGAAACTCGTGAACAAATATGTAGCGAGCTTGATTAAGCTATAAAAGGAAAAGCAAACCATGATAGATTTTCGCTCTGATACGGTTACAAAACCAACAAAAACAATGCGCGATATTATGTACAACGCACCGGTTGGTGACGATGTATATGGTGATGATGAAAGCGTTAACCAACTAGAAGCCTATGCGTGTAAGCGTTTTAATTTTGAAGCCGCACTTTATTGTAGCTCAGGCACACAAGCCAACTTACTTGCGTTAATGGCGCACTGTGAGCGAGGTGACGAATACATTTGTGGCCAAAATGCTCACAATTATAAGTTTGAGGGTGGCGGCGCAGCTGTATTAGGATCTGTTCAGCCACAGCCTATTGAAAACGAAGCTGATGGCAGCATCCCTTTTAGTAAAATAGCGGCGGCTATAAAACCTGACGATTGCCATTTTGCAAAAACGCGATTGCTCAGCTTAGAAAATACCATTGGCGGAAAAGTACTCCCGCTTGAGTACTTAGCCCAAGCACGTGACTTTGTTAATACGCATAGTTTAGCGCTGCACTTAGACGGCGCACGTGCTTTTAATGCCGCTGTTGAGCTAAAAGTTGATATTACTGAAATCACAAAGCACTTTGACTCAGTTTCTATTTGTTTATCTAAAGGTTTGGGGGCCCCCGTAGGCTCTTTATTATTAGGCTCACTAGCACTTATTAATAAAGCAAGACGATGGAGAAAAGTACTTGGTGGCGGTATGCGCCAAGCCGGAATGCTTGCAGCCGCTGGGCAGTTTGCACTTGAGCACAATATAGAGCGCTTAAAAGACGATCATGAAAATGCACGTTATTTGGCTCAACAATTAAGTGAAATCAGTGGTTTTACTGTCGATATGACTAACACCACTAATATGGTTTACGCAACTTACGCTGGTAATATAAGCATTGAAGAGGTTGCTAAAGCCCTTAAACAACAAGGTATATTATTTAGCCCAAGCAAGCAGCTTAGGCTAGTAACGCATTTAGATATTACGCGCGAAGATATTGATACATTCCTAAATGCTTTGTCGGCCCATATTTAACGCAGCTTTATAATGTTTGCGGCATACCGAAACATATCGGTCATTGCCGCCAATTTCGACTTGGTTACCATCGGCTATTGCTTCACCATTTTCATCGGTACGCAGTACATGGTTTGCTTTACGTCCGCAGTGGCATACAGTTTTAAGCTCAATTAACTTATCAGCCCACGCTAGCAAATATTGCGAGCCTATAAATAACTCGCCTCTAAAGTCGTTACGCAAGCCATAACACAATACCGGTATACCTAATTCATCAACTACATCGGTTAATTGCATTACTTGTTCTTTTGATAAAAATTGGCATTCATCAACCAATACACAATGGCGTTTTTTATCATTATTGAGTGATTGAATAAGATCAAAAACATCTTTACTAGCATCAAAAACATGCGCATCTGCTTGTAAGCCAATACGAGATGATACTTTACCCACACCTAGCCTATCATCAATGGCTGCGGTGAGGATCACAGGTTCCATACCACGCTCTTTATAGTTAAATGCCGATTGTAATAACGTGGTTGATTTACCTGCATTCATTGCAGAGTAGTAGAAATATAATTGAGCCATTGCTGTGCCATTTTATAAAAAGTGCGCTTATGCTACCTTAATATTAAATTAATACCAATTCACATTAGCCCTTCATGTTTTAATAACCACCGTTTTCTATCCAAGCCTCCCGCATAACCCGTTAACTTTGCGTTAGCACCAATGATCCGATGACACGGAACAATAATACTAATCGGGTTTTTACCATTCGCAGCGCCTACCGCTCTCACTGCTTTGGGGTTGTTGAGTTGATTTGCAATATAACCATATGTTTGCGACTCCCCAAAAGGAACTGTTAATAACGCCTGCCATACACTTTGTTGAAATACTGTCCCGTTTGTATCAAGTGGTACCTCAAAAGTAGTGCGTTTTTTTGCAAAATACTCGTTCAATTGCGCAGCGCAAATAAGCACTGCTTTGTTAGTAACTTGCTCAAATGGCGTATGAGAGTGCTTAACTGGTGGATAAAACCCAACATAACTCACACCTTTATCGGTTGCTTGAATAATAATGTCGTCTATTGGGCTTGGTATTTTTGTTTGAATTATCATTACAATTGCTGCCAAAGTTGAAACGTTAAATAAGAGCGAAAAGGAGCGCAATTAGCAGGTACGAAAGGGTTTGCCGCCGCTTGAGCTTTTTTAACACCTAAGTCGCCATCAAGTAATATATCGGGCTGGCTTTGCCCTCGCAGCTTTGCATAATTTACCGTCCAAGGACCAATTCCCTTTAAATTAAGCCATTCGTCTAAATCATCATTTTGAGGATTTAGTGCACAAAACTGGGCTAAGTTATGTAGCGCATTTTTACGCGCCTGTGGCATTTTAAAAAATGCAAAATCACTATTAGCAACAATTTTAGCCGTAGGAAAATAAACGGCATCGTCGTCTTTTTCGCCTAATTCATCAACTAACTTTGTTACTAAATTATGCGCCGCAGTAACACTTACTTGTTGCCCAAGTACCGCCCTTATACCGGCTTCAAAGCTTGACCAAATTCCTGGAAGCCTGAGCCCCTCGCACACTGTAAATGCATTGTTTGTATTAGCGCTTAAATGCGTTTCAATTAAATTAATATCGGCATCCAAATCAAGTACACGACGTATATTATTTATTACTGGTTGCAGATGACGCGTATTATCTATGTCAATAGACACCCTAAAGTGGTTTTTACTCGCTATAAATTCAGCGGTAAAGCTTCCTTTATATTCCTCACTTGCAAAAGTACGCCCGTAACTCGTTTGCGTTATCCACTCCATTGGTTTTATCAAACGCCTTTGTAAAAAACACTGCAAAGCAGGCCAATTATAAGGCGGCCTAAATGGTAAAGTTAATGTAAGTGTTGACGTTGGTTTTTTATCGCCACTGCGTAGCTTCGAGGGGGCTATATTTAACTGCTGTAAAAATGCATCATTAAAGCGCCTAATGCTTTTAAAGCCAGCGGAAAAAGCTATTTCTGTCATTGGTAGGTTTGTTTCTTGAATCAGTTTTTTAGCAAAATGGCATTGATTGAATAACCTATATTGTGTAATAGACACACCAAAATATTGTTTAAATAAACGTCTTAAATAGCGACTACTAATACCTAAACGACCTGCTAATTTTTCGCAGTCATGTTCATCATTTTGATCTATTAATTGTTTTGCTCTCAACGCGGTAGTTTTTGTCCCCTGCCACGCTGCACTGCCAGGTGCACTATCAGGTCTACATCGAATACATGGCCTAAAACCATCTTGCGCTGCATTGTGCGCAAACTGATAATAAGCCACATTCTTTTCATGAGCCGTTGGTGCCGGACAAATTGGTCGGCAATATATTCCAGTGCTTTTAACCGCTACATAAAAAAGACCATCAAAACGAGGGTCTCGACTTTGACGTGCTTTTTGCCAATGTAAAAATTTCATAAACGGCTCTACAAAGTAATTTAATAGAGCCTAGCTTATAGAAAGTAAACTGTATTACTAGCCATATTCGGCACTTAACCAATAGCAGCTAAATAGCGATTTTGTACTTCAGCCCAATTAACCACATTATAAAAAGCAGCAATATATTCAGGGCGTCTATTTTGATATTTTAAATAATACGCATGCTCCCACACATCAAGGCCTAATATAGGTGTATTACCTTCCATTAAGGGACTATCTTGATTAGTACTGCTTTGTATAACTAATGACCCATCAGGTGCTACACATAGCCATGCCCAACCACTGCCAAATTGACTCACAGCCGCTGCAGTAAACTTTTCCTTAAATTGATTAAAACCACCAAGCTGCTCATTAATTGCTTGTGCCATAATATCACTTGGCTCTCCTCCTCCGTGGGGACTCATGACTGACCAGAATAAGCTATGATTTAAATGCCCACCAACATGCTCCTGCACTGCTTTTTTTAAATCATTTGGTAAGCCATTAATCTCTCTCAATAACTTTTCGGCATCTAAATCAGCAAACGGTGTATTCGCTAAAGCAGCATTAGCTTTATTGATATAGGTTTGATGATGTAAAGTATGATGAATATGCATTGTTTTACCATCAATATGAGGCTCAAGCGCATCGTACTCATAGTTAAGTGCAGGCAAAGTAAAAGCCATAAATACTCCTTTTTCTTTTAAATTAGTGCAGTTGATTGTTTGTAGTACTCTCTGAGCATAAGCAAAAATTTACTTGCTCAATAAGTTCGGGTAAAGAGGGGTAACGACGTGCAAATGACACAAGCTCAGCTGATGTTTTAAGATAATGATGCTTACTTACCTTTTGTACATCGTAATGAGTGTGCTTAATAAGTGGAGATAATGATAAGTGAACTTCACATAACCATTTACATGCATTTTCAGGTTGCTGCATTGCAATATAGGTATCAGCTAAATTATGGGAGGCAACAACAAGTGCAGGAATACAATGTTCAATAGCATAAATGACATTAGTATTAATTTGCGCACATAAGAATTGTTGTAATAGATGGCCAGCGAGTGTTTTAGCTAATAAGTACTTGTCACGTGCTTCAAGTAGTGCACCTTGCTCAAAGGCATAATTGCCTTGCATGATGTTTGACTGCCAAGGGCTCAATGCTTGCTCAAGATAAAGTAAATCAGGTTGCTGCTGTTTTTGACCTAAGATCATAAAATCATCTATGCGTTTATTTAATATGCTATTAACTTACACATCATAAAACGCAAATGCAAATGATTTTCATTATCTATTTTGCAAAATTAATTAATTCATCTCCTGCTAATCGGTAAATAATCCATTCATTTTGCGCTTTAGCACCCATGCTGTCGTAAAAATCAATGGCCGGTTTATTCCAATCTAAAACCACCCATTCAAACCGACCACAGTTATTGCTAATCGCTTTGTTAGCTAAGTGTTTCATAATTACTTTTCCTGCGCCTTTCCCACGGCTATCTGGACTTACGTATAAATCCTCGAGATATAAGCCATTCTTACCTAACCATGTAGAGTAGTTATAAAAATAAACAGCAAAGCCTATTGGCTCATCGCCATCCAAACAAATAATACTATGTGCTGTCGCCCCTTCACTAAATAATGTATCTAATATGGCTTGTTCATTTGTTTTTACTGCGTCTGGTTCTTTTTCATAAATGGCTAACTCGTTTATAAAATGTAAAATCGTTTTTGAATCACTTGGTCGCGCATCACGAATTTCAATTATTTCACTCATATACTTTATACCTCAAATATATTGTTCTAATTTATCTTTTAAAAAATCCAATTGTATTGGCTTGCTTAAATAATCATCCATTCCGGCAGCAAAACACCTTTGCTTATCTGCATCCATCGCATTTGCCGTTAATGCTATTATTTTAATATCTTTGTGTTTGTCGCCCGCTAAGCCATTTCTAATAGCTTTTGTGGCATCAAAGCCGTCCATCACTGGCATTTGGCAATCCATTAACACAGCTTTAAAATAACCTTGCCCATGAGTATTTAAAATATCAATAGCGAGCTGTCCATTTTCAGCAAGCGTAATATTGCAATTAAGTTTTTTAAGCATTAATGTGGATACTTGCTGATTAATTGGATTATCTTCTACAAGTAATATTTGAATAGGTTCACCTAATTTTTCTTTTTTCAAAGATGAGATATAACCGGATGTAACCAACGGTAATGCTTCATCATGCTCATTATTTGTAATTACCGACAACGCTGAAATCAGATCCGCCGTTGTAACAGGTTTAGGGAAATAAGCTTGAAATCCAATGCTTGAATAACGCTGAGCACCTTCCATACCAGCAATACTCGTCATCATAACAAGGGGCATGTTTTTAAAGTCATCGTTTGCTTTTAAAGCCTTGCAAAGTCCAATCCCGTCCATGCCAGGCATTTGCATATCAAGCACTGCAATATCATACATTTTTAGATTACTGCTGATGCGGCTTTCACACATTGCAAGTGCATCATATGCATCGCATGCAAGCGCTACATGGGCGCCCCAATGCTCTAGCTGCTGGGATATAACAATTCTATTAGTCTCATTATCATCAACAACTAAGACAGATAAACCTTTTATATTTAGCTTTTGTATATAACGTTCTTTTTGCTCACTTTGGGTGACTTGTATAGTCACAGTAAATTCACTCCCTTGGCCTGCTTCACTTTTAAGTGAAATTTCCCCACCCATCAGCTCACACAGCTGTTTACAAATAGCTAAACCGAGTCCAGTGCCACCATATTCTCGCGTTGTTGAAGCATCTACCTGAGAAAAAGGTGAAAATAATTGATGCTGTTTTTGCTCATTAATACCAATACCTGAATCTTTTACTTTTATTTGTAGCACTAAGCCTTGTTCTACTTTATCTATTTGAGCACTAACAACAACTTCACCTTTACTGGTGAATTTGACCGCATTACTCAATAAATTAGTAAGAATTTGACGGATACGACCTGGATCGCCACACAATTGTGAAGGCTCTAAAGCGACTAAATCTAAGATAATTTCAATGCCTTTATCTTGAGCTGTAAAAGCTTGCGCAGCTGCAACTTCACCAATTAAATCACCCGCATTAAAATTAATACTTTCGAGCTCTATTTTACCCGCTTCAGCTTTAGAGAAGTCCAAAATATCATTAATAACCCCCAGCAATGAGTGAGCACTTGTTTTAGCAATCCCTACTTTTGTTTCAATTGGTTTCGATAAGTTTTCAAGCTCAATAAGCTCTAGCATGCCAAGTACACCATTCATCGGCGTTCTAATTTCATGGCTCATCGTCGCTAAAAATTGACTTTTAGCAACCGCAGCATCTTCAGCCTTAACGAGGGCAACACTAAGCTCTTCTGCTATTTTTTTACGGCGTTGCGATATAAGCGTACTTCCGACTAAGGTTGCTAATGAACGTAAATAAGTTTCTTCGTTTTGAGTCCAATAATGGTGTTCATCCACTTTTTCAGCACTCAAAATCCCCAAATTCCCATCGCCCGAAGAAATTACAACATCAATTAACGATTTAATATTTAGCGGCCTGGTGTAGTCATCAATAAACTCAGCTGTTGCAGGGTGAATATTTACATTATCAACCGCAATTAAGTTATGCTTGTAAATAGCAGAAAAATACGCAGGAAAGTCTTTAACTTTTAGCTCATCTTCCGTGCGAACCAGTCCCTCGCCTTTAGTATGTAAACTATGACGTACCATAGCATCACCGGCCTCATTAAAAATCCATAACGAAGCACGCTCTACATTCAATACCTCACACATTGATTTAACAACTAGTTTGTTCACTTCGCTTACATCACTACTTTGTACTTCAGGCGCGATGGTTAATTGGGCAAGATTTTTGTTATATCGGTTTGCTTTTTCACTTTCGATCTCTAAACGTTTATGAGCATCAATACTTTGAAATGAGCCAAATATACGTATGCATTCACCATTTTTAAATTCAGCTTGACCCATAGACTTAACCCACCTTTCTTTACCTTGATGGGTTAAAATTATCAGCTCAACACTCCAGCTTTCACCTAAAGTAACTGCATTTTCAAATAGCTTAGAGATTTTATCGCGATGTTCTCCCAGCTTGTAAAAATCTATTGCGGTCGCTAAATCGGGTTCATATTCATCAGGTACACCATGAATAACTTTAACTTCATCTGACCAATAAAGAGTATGGGCTTTTAAATCTATTTCCCACGCGCCAATTTGTCCCTGCTTACTCATTGATTCAAGTAAACTTTGCTGACGTTTTATTTTTAACTGTATATTGTAGCGCTCAGTAATATCCAATATAAAGCCATCAAGGTACAGAACAGTACCGTCAGAGTCATAGATTGCCTTACCCTTTTCATTAACCCATCGAACATAACCATTTTTTGCTATAATTCGGTATTCAATTGACCACGTACTATGCTCTTTAATAGATTGGTTAATTGATTTTTTTATATGATCAATATCTTCTTCATGAAGAAGATCAAAGAAACGCTTATTTTTATTATTAATAAAATCATCTGCGGCATAACCAGTGATATCTTTAGTTTGATCACTTAAATAAAGCATCGTCCATATTTCATCTGACTCGCAGCGATAAATAATACCGGGAATATTTTCAACAAGAGACGCAAACTGATCACGGCTGCTTTGTAGTTCAGACTCCGTTGTTTTTCTTTGAGTAATATCTACATGCGTCCCAATCATTCGTTTAGGTGAGCCGTCGCTATTCCATTCAACTACTTTAGCTGTATCAAGTACCCAGACCCAATGCCCTAACTTATGCTTCATCCGAGCTTCGCTAACATAAAAATCACTGCCGCCAGCTAAGTAGGTTTTTAATTTTAATTCTGATTCAACTAGATCTTCTGGGTGTGCATATTTATACCAAGTATCTATGCTGCAAGGTTCTATTTCACTAAGTGTATAACCAATGATTTCAGCCCAACGTTTATTAAACGTAACTTTGCTTGTATCTACATACCAATCCCAAATACCAACAGCGGTACTATTGATAACAAGTTCAAGTTGTGTTTTATGCTGTTCTAATTCAAATTCCTGTAACTTAAGTGGAGTAATATCAGTGCGGATTGCTATATAGCTTTGTGGTTTACCTTCATCATCTAAAAATGGCGCTATAGTGGTGTCCATCCAATATAAGCTACCGTCCTTTGATCTGTTACAAATTTGCCCATTCCAAACTTCACCACGCTTAAGCGTTGCATACATTTCTTCAAAAAAATCATGTGAATGCGTGCCTGAATTTAATAACCGGTGATTTTGACCTATAAGCTCATATTCTTCATAACCACTTATTGCACAAAATTTTCCGTTCACAAAAACTATTGTTCCGTGTAAGTCAGTAACAGCAACAATTGCATGCTTATCAAGCGCTGATTTTTGCTCTGCTAATTGCTTAAGTGCAATTTGCAATGCAGCTCGTTGTTCTTGCAAAGTACTTTGCTGTTCTTGATTTACTTTTACAAGCTCATGCAGATCTTTTGAAAGCTGATTAAACTCAATACTGTCGTTTAAAATAGGGATTTTTACATGTTTCCCTCTAGTTATACTTTCAACAATATTAGTTAAACGAATTAACGGGCGAGATAATCTACGACCAAACCACCAAGACGAACATAAAATAAGCAGCAAAGATCCAGCATTAGTTAAAATAGCAAGCCGCTTATAATAGAGACTGCCTTGTAATGCTGCTTCAGCTGGTTTGGAAACTAATAGCTGCCAACCTTGCTGGCCTAAAAAATCAAGTTCATTAATGTATGCATAAAATATTTTTTCATTGTTATTAGCATAACTAAACACTTGTTTTGGTGCAGAGCTGTTTTGATTTAAAAGCGGTGGGGTAGCAACGGAAGCCCTTGTTTGCTTTTCGATTTTGCTATTGTGCAGTATAAAGAATGCAACACTCGTATTTTTTGCCTGTATTTTGCTTAAGTTGTTTAGCAGTCCCTGTAAGTTTACATCGGCTAGTAATACACTTTTTAGTTTATTTTGATCGTCAAATATAGGTAACGACACTATATGATGCGCATGTCCTTCAACCACCATAGAATGAAATAATGCTTTATCTGTTTTATTTTGTGCTATGAATAATTTAGTGAGTTCTGATTCTTGAATTTGATTAAATAAGGAAAGTTCTATTTTTGCTTTGTTAGACAACACGTCAATGATTTCAATATGATTTATAAAATCATATTGTCTGACAAAATCATTTATTAAAGCGTGTTCCTTGGTTGGACTTATACTTAATTGCGACTTTAATAAATACAGATCATTAACTTGGTCTAAAAACCAAATTTCAGCAAATTGCTTTCCAATATTGCTGAGTTCATTTAGTTCGCTATGCGCATTTTGCTTAAGCGTATTATTTACATGCTGAAAACTAAACCACGTTAACAAGCATAACGGCCCTAATGCTATAATTATAAAGGTAATAATTAATTTACTTCGAACAGATTGTCCTTTACCTGTTAATACTCCAAAGTTTAAACCCTTATCCATGCTTATTGCCTAATAGCTTATAGTCATTTTATAGTGACTATATTAATGCATTAAATATATAAAGACGCAAGTTTTGAGCTATAAACGCCTTAAAAAATCGGTATTTAGCGTTATAACGTCAAATTAGCATTACAATAAAAAACATGCCAATAGGATTAATTTTTTGACTCCTTTGTCACTCTTGTAGCTGTTTTAAACTCCCCATGATATAAGCATTATTCAATAAAAGTGTTTTGAGAGCATTATGGCGCACGATCACTCACATAGTCATGTAGACGAAAACCAAAGCAATAAACAGCTCGCCGTTGCTGTTATCATTAACGTATTACTAACCGTAACCCAAGTTATTGGCGGGATATTTTCGGGTAGCTTATCGCTTATAGCTGACGCACTTCACAATTTAAGCGATGCTGGGGCAATATTTATAGCGCTCATTGCACGTAAAATCGGTAATAAACCAGCTGACGTAACTCATCATTTTGGCTATAAGCGCGCTGAAATCCTCGCTACTCTTTTTAATAGCACTACATTAATTATAATTGGCCTATATTTAATTTTTGAAGCCATTTCTAGCTATTTAAATCCGCAGCCTATTAATGGTTGGATAGTTGTCTGGGTGGCAGCAATAGCATTAGTTATTGATTTAGCAACAGCGTATTTAACCTACCGAGCTGGTGCAAATCACAGCATAAACATAAAAGCGGCTTTTATTCACAACATCTCAGATGCAATGGCCTCTATTGTTGTTATTATTGCTGGCACTTTAATTATTTTATACCAGTGGTATATCGTTGATTTAATTGCCACAGTGCTTATTTCTGTGTATGTAATTTATCATGGTATTTTATTATTAAAGCAAAGCGGCAAAATTTTAATGCAAGCAGCCCCTAATAACATTGATACACACGCAATATCACATGCTATTAGTAATGAATTTAATATCGAATCGGTAGTCAGCATTAAGCTTTGGCAACTAGATGATAAAGAAAATCATTGTGAGCTTGTTATTAGCACTCAACAAACAATTGATTTACCCGCAGTAAAAGGCTTCTTACACGACAATTTTAACATCGAAAATTGCATAATAGAAACCAGACCTATTGCAAATAAAAGCGCAGCATAATAGCGTTAATAATCAGCTAAACAAATGCATAACTATTTAATTGAAAACATCTCGTATTATCATTTACAATATTGCTACTAACTTATAATGAGATACTGTTTTTGAAACTTTGGTTACGTAGAATTCATTTAGGCCTTGCCCTCATTAGCGGACTATTTTTATTAATAGTGAGCTTAACCGGTGCTGTTATGATTTATGCAAAAGACATACAGCACTTCATTCAGCCAGATAAATGGCAAGTTATTCCGCAGCCTCGTACATTAAACAATCAAAAATTGATAGAAAGCGTGCAAGCGCAAACACAACAAAAAATTGTTTTTTTTATGCCCGAGCAAAATAAAGCATTAGCTTGGCAATTTAGATTGGCTAACAAGCACTACGTGAATGTCAATCCTTATTCTGGAAAAATAATTCATAGCTATCAAACAACAGACACAATTTATGGCTTTGCTTTAGGCTTACATCGCTGGTTATTATTTGAAGATAGTGATGGTAAAAAACCATTTAAAAATTGGATGTCAGTGTGTGCATTATTACTTTTAATCAATGTACTACTCGGCTTTTACCTATGGATAAAACCAAAAAACAGAATTAAGCGTTTAGCTATTAAGCCTAAAGCCAAATTTAGAGTGCTAATGTATCAATTACATACCGTACTTGGTGTTTACTTTTTTATACCGCTTGTACTTATTGCCTTTACTGGTATGGCATTTAATTGGAAAACACAAACTCAATCAGTATTAGAATTTGTAACGTTTAATAAAGTAGAACAAAGGCCCAAAGCGCCAAAAATAATAGCGCCTTCTCAAGCTGATATAAACTATAACGAAGCAATTAAAAATGCTGGGGATGTATTCCCTGATGGTCGATTATTTAGAATTTACTTACCTAAAAAAGCAGACGATGCCATTGCGCTCAGAATTCAAAACCCTGGTGAAAGCCATGCTTATAGTTGGGTATGGGTAAATCCATTTACAGGCAAAGTATTAAACTCATTTGACGCAAGTAAAGCCAACTTTACGACGCAAGCATGGAACTTTAAGTATAAATTTCACATTGGGGATTTTGCAGGCCCCATAGTGCAATTTATATGGTTATTGATTGCCCTTTCACTCGCATTTTTTATTGTAAGCGGTGTGTATTTTTGGTTAAAACGCCACAAACGAAAATAAATCTCATTAACACTTGCGTGATTAGTTGATAATAATTACCATTGCGAAAATTATTATCAACTAAGGGCTCTCCCATGTTAAAAACTTCGCTTTGCCTTATTGCTGTTGCAGTAAGTACTAACACGCTAGCAGATGAAAATAATAAAAATGAATACGCTTCTGAACAATTAGAACATGTCATTGTATCTGGCAGTCGTATCTCAGAAAGTATTGACGAAGTACCTGCCTCTATTACCGTTATTAATCAACAACAAATACAGCAGCATTTAAAAGTAAGCTCAGAACTGGGGAGTTTACTTGCGCAAATGGTTCCAGGACTTGCCCCTGATACAGGCAGCTCAAGTAATTCAGGACAAACGCTACGAGGCCGTGCGCCTTTAATAATGATTGATGGCGTACCGCAATCAACCCCTCTTCGTAACGGCTCTTTAGGCATAAAAACACTTGATGCAAGTGCCATAGCGCGCATTGAAGTTATAAAAGGCGCGACTTCTATTTATGGTAATGGTGCTTCAGGTGGCATTATTAACTACATAACAAAACAGGCTCGCAGTGATGGTAAGCCTGAAGGTGAAATAAGTATTTCAAGCCGCTTTAGCGCTGTTAAATTAGCAGAAAGTGGCGGCGGTAGAATATCGGCAGCAGTAAACGGCAAGATCGATAAATTAAGCTACCTGTTAACGGCAAGCTATGAAGAAAACGGCGTGCAACGCGATGCACAGGGCGATATTTTAGGCTTACAATACGGTTTATCAGACTCTGAAACTCAAAATTACTTTACTAAACTAAGTTACGATTTTGACGACGAAAAGCAATTGCAGTTTAGCTATAACTTTTACAGCTCACAGCAAAAAACTGACTTAGGTGATATTACTGGCGATGGCAATATAGGGGAAAAAACATACGCTATTCACGTACCCGCTGAACTACAAAAGCAAGGTAAGCCACAAGGACCCGATGGCAACGTTAATATTACTCTAAAATATGTTGACTACGCGTTGTTTGAAAACACACAAATGACCCTCGATCTTTATAAACAAGATATAGAAAACGTATTCTTTTTCTCCACTAACCTAGCTAACCTCGATGAAGGCTATACCGGTGGTCAGTCCGTTATTAAATCAGAAAAGCAAGGTGCAAGGGCTACATTTAATAGCCAGTTTGATTTTGAGAACGTAGCAGCCACCCTAATCTACGGCATTGATGCCTTAAACGATAAAACATCACAACCTTTGGTGGATGGCCGTGTGTGGGTACCAGAAATGGACATGGAAAGTGTTGCTGGTTTTTTACAAACAAAATGGGTAATAAACGACGATATTATTGTAAAAGCAGGTGTAAGAAACGAAAGTATTGATTTGAGCGTAAGTGATTACCAAACATTAAAACTGTGTAGAACCCCTTCGCAATGCTCAGTCCCATTAAATGTGCGTGGTGATACCATAAACTATGACGCTACAACGTATAATGCAGGCATAAAATACAATTTAACAGATGCATTCAGCCCATTTTTTAGTTATTCACAGGGCTCTGATATTTCTGATATTGGGCGCTTACTTCGCGCTGCAACCGTTGACGATATTGCACTTATTCAGACACAAGCATCTATAATTGACAACTACGAAGTTGGTTTTACTTCACAGTTTGAAAACGTTCGTTTTGAATTTGCACTGTACAGAAGTACTTCAGAGCTTGGCACCAGTAATGAATTTAACGAAGTAACGGGTGTTTACGAACCCGTGCGCGCACCGCAAGAAATATGGGGTTACGAAGGTTTAGTTAATTATACTATTAATCAAGATCTTAAATTAAGTGCTACATACAGCTACGTAGAAGGAAAAAATACTGAAGCGGATGAATATTTAGGGGCAAAACAAATCAGCCCACCTAAAGCCACTGCTAATTTAACATGGCAAACTAACGAAAAGTTATCACTTGCAATGAGCTTTTTATATGTAGGCGACAGAAAGCGCTTTGATAAAAATGCGCAAGGCCAATACTCTGGCGATCAGGGCCCTGTTAGCAGCTACAACACATTTAACTTAAGTGGCCAGTACAATGTTAACGCCAGGTGGAGTGGCTATTTTGGTATCGAAAACCTGTTCAATAGCGATTACTACCCTGCCCGCGCACAATCTTACACTTACGGCGGCTATAACATCAAAGGATTAGGCACAACGGCTACCCTCGGTGCTAAATACCAGTTTTAATTAGCAATAGACTCAATAAATAGGCATCATCAGCATGCCTATTTATTAAAAAAAATAATATAAAAAGCAGTATCTCAACTTATTATCTATAAATACCTCTAGTAATCATTCTCAGATGCTAATACAAATAAAAAACTGTCCATAAACCAAGCAATAACGCAAACTTAAATAAGAATCAAAACCAATAGTAACACAATGATTTTTATAGAGAAAACTTGCAATTCATTCAATTTATACTACACTGCTCATAATTGAAATAGTTAAGGCGATTTATCATGAAAGGTAATCAAAAAGTAATCGATGCGTTTAATACATTGTTAGCTAACGAATTAGCAGCAATCGATCAGTATTTTATACACTCGCGCATGTATGACGACTGGGGTTTAAACAAGCTATACGAACGCCTTAACCATGAAATGGAAGAAGAAAAAGATCACGCAGATTGGCTTATTAAGCGCATCTTGTTTTTAGAAGGTGTACCAAATATGACTAAGCGCCGTGACTTACTTATCGGTAGCGATGTAAAAAGTATGATGCAAAACGATTTAACACTAGAGCTTGAAGTAGTAGCGTGTGTTAAAGACGTAATCGCAATATGTGAAGAACAGCAAGATTACCAATCACGTAGCATTTTAGAAAAGCTGTTATTTGATACCGAAGAAGATCATGTTTACTGGTTAGAGCAACAACTTGGTCTAATTGATAAAATTGGTTCTGAAAATTATCATCAAGCACAAATGGCTTAGTAGGAGCATATTATGAAAGGCGATAAAGACGTTATTGCGGCGCTAAATAAAGTACTCGCTAATGAGCTTGTTGGTATTAACCAATATTTTTTACATGCACGCATGTTTAAAGACTTTGGCTTCACTCAACTAGACAAAGCAGATTACAAAGTATCTATCCAAAAAATGAAAAACGCCGATCGTTTAATTGAACGTATTTTGTTTTTAGAAGGCTTACCAAATCTTCAAGACTTAGGCCGATTACGTATTGGTGAAAACAGCGAAGAAATGATTGCTGCTAACATGAGCTTTGAACTCGATACGATTGATGAATTACGAAGCGCAGTTAAACTGTCTGAAAGTAAAAAAGATTATATTACCCGTGAAGCCCTTGATCACATTTTAAATGAACAAGAAGAGCAAATTGATTGGTTAGAAACCCAACAGTTACTTATTAAAAATACGGGCATTAAAAACTATTTACAGTCTCAACTGTAAACAATAATTCAGCCATAAAAAAAGCAGCTAAA